>CAZDAH010000018.1:14292-15088 GCA_964503405.1 uncultured Ignavibacteria bacterium | reverse complement strand
CGCCTAATTCCGAATTGACGAGGTTCAGGACTGCCGCGCTCCCGGGATAAGCCTGCATGAAACAAAGGGAGTCGTGATATCTTATCAACGTCGACGGATTCAATATATCCTTCCCTGAAAATTCGGTTAGTATGTCGATTCTTCGATGGTTTTCCTCCTTCGAGAATACAAAACGATTAACTGACAATATAGATAGCAGATTTCGTATCGTCGTCTCCCCTGAAGGTTGTTTTTTCCCCGGCATAATCGATCGAAATTATACGGTATTCGTCGGCATCCGATCAAGTTCTATCATTCCGGCGCGGTAATTATGCCGGATGGCCTGCAAAATTCGGGCTGTCAACGGGGGGGATAGATTATCTCAAAAAGCCGCCTGAATGACTCGGCGGCCTCGGTTTTTCGGCCTTTCCAAAGATACTCCTGCGCCATATAATAATGTACAACAGGGTTTTTGGGATTCAGGCGCCCGGCCTCGAACAGGAATTCCAGCGTTCTTCCGAAATCCCCCTTTTTAGAATGGCAGATTGCCATATCGAGCAGGGCGGGGGTGTAGGCTGCGTCGAGTTCTAGCGCTTCCGCGAGGTGCGTCATAGCCGAATCAATTTCGCCAATGCCCAATAGCGCACGTCCCAGGCCGGCGCGGGCGGCAGCGGAGCAGCTGTCCAATTTGACAGCCGTTTCGAACTCGTCAACGGCCTTTTCGAAATTGGTCGATTCAAGCAGAATGTGTCCCTTGAGACCGTGCGGAGCCGAGAATGCGGAATCAGACAGTATAGCCAAATCGAGCATGGAAAGC
>CAZDAH010000018.1:12905-14282 GCA_964503405.1 uncultured Ignavibacteria bacterium | reverse complement strand
GCGCGTTTTCCGACAAGGTCCAAAGCCGACTGGTAGGATCCCATCGCCGCTGAGTTTGTGTGGTTCACGCATGCCTGGGTATCCGCGGATTTGGGCTTGCCTGTGCCTAGGAAGGCGTCGATCTCTCGGGCAATCGAATCCACAATAATCTGGGAGTGACCAGAAAGCGCGAGTAGAAGGATGCCGGCGGAGTCGAGAACGGCGGTCGACGGCACGGAGACCACGCCATAGATATTGAAATACTTTAGGTGGTTGTCGAAAACGACGGGGAAATCCCAGGAACGATCTGAGGCGATCTGCCTAATTCTGTCCCTGACGGGTGGAGCGAAATAATCGGCATCGACATTTACGGCTAAAATCGCCGGCCGATTATTCTCGAGATCTTCAGTCAGCCTTTTCAAGTCGGACAACAGCCGTATTGAATCGTCCGACCAGGTAGCCCAGAAAACGACGATTCGGATATCCTCATAGAAGTTCGGATGAGATTCGGTTTTGTTTTGGCCGTTACGGCCGGGGTAATCGATTGCCGGAGCAATCATGCCCGGCTGCACGAACTTGAAAGCGGCGTCTGCCCTGGCCGCGGTGATTATTCCGAAGACTATCGATATGAAGAGTGGAATCGTCAACGACCCGAAGATTCTTTTTTCCACGATCATTTCAGCCGGCCTAACGAAACGGCCGCGGCCTTCTTGTACATTTCCAGGGCATTATCAATATCGCCGCGCTTTTCGAGAATCAGCCCCTTCAGATAGAGCGCTTCGCCATCGTTTGAGATTACCGCCAGCGCTTTATCGACATGATTCCAGGCGTCGTCATAAGCTTTCGTCTCGATAAGCAGGCGGGCGAGCGCAGTTCTCAATCTGACCGTCCGCGGCGATCTTTCAACGCCTCCGGAAAGAATGTCAATAGCGGAGGCTGAGTCTCCCTGCCATCCGAATATGCGAGCTTTACACAGGAAGGCCTCGGGATTCGCGGGTTCGATTCGCAAGAGCGAATCAAGATAATCGATTGACCGGTCGAGGTAGCCGCTGTCGATCATGGCCAGGGCGCTATTCAGCAATTCCCTTTTTGCCAAGGTTGATTCCCGCCCATCGATACTGTGAGAGCCGGTCTGGGAGAAAGCGTCAATCCGGAAGATTATTACAATCGATAAGACTGCCAGAGCATTTCTGAACATGGCCGTAACTTAAATGATATCGCGGTGATTTCAATAGATTTCTCCGTTCGAGTCCGCCGCTCAAAACAGGGGCAGATCCGAACCGCCGATGGTCGAGGCCGCGCATGAACGTCACGCTCAAACCCGCAGCGAGTCGATGATTTTCAGCTCGAGCGTGCCGCGGGGGCTACGACCGGTAGAGCGCCACCGCTCCGACGCAA
>CAZDAH010000018.1:0-12895 GCA_964503405.1 uncultured Ignavibacteria bacterium | reverse complement strand
TACCAGGGCGAATATCAGCGCGGAGACAACTATTGAAGTTGAAATCTCGAAATTGAAGGCAATTTCGGAGAACGTATCCCAGTTTGTCGTGGAGACTCGAACGAATCTGAGAAAGAACGCCGCCAGGAGGCCGACAATTCCGCCCGTCATCGAAATGATCAATGCTTCTCTCAGAAACGAGAAGAGGATGATTCTCCGACGGAACCCCAGGGCTCGGAGAGTTCCGATCTCTTTCGTCCTGTTAGCCACTGCGGCATACATGGTGATCATCGCCCCGACAATCGCTCCGAGGCTGAATATCACGCTGATGACCGTGCCGGTTATATTGATAAAAGTGCTGAATGTTTTCGATTGACGGGCATAGTACTCTCTTTCCGTCAACGCCTCCAGCTGCAGACGTTTATCCTCCTCGATCCGGGCCTTGACTTCATCGAATTTCGACATATCGTTGAGACGGAAGGTCAACGAGGAATAGACGGGCCGTCTGAAAGCGTCGGAGGCCTGATCCATGTCGCACCAGATTTCTGAATCGCTCCCCGTGCCTTCGGCGTCAAATATACCAACGACCGTCCAATTCCTGGCCCCGAACCTGATCTGCCCGCCGAGTCCGCAGTCTTCGAATCGTTCGGAAATGGATCGTCCCACGATGATTTCCGAGCCTGGGTTCGTCCACAGGCTCCCCTCTCTGATTCTTACATTGGGCCTGAGAGCGAGGGATCGTTCGGTGATCCCGCGCACGGCCACGTTGCCGTCGGCGCCGCTGCCCTGTTTCTTCAGCGTTATCAGCACGTAGATTTCATTCGTGAACACAGGATTGCCCTCGGCGTCAGAGGCGATCTCGGGAAAGGCGCTGATGACCCTGGCTTGTTCGAGCGAGACAATGGACTGGACTTCTGATTGCGACGACATCCTGATTACGGTGACATTGTCCTCGCCGCCCGAGGCTACCAGCGTTTCGGTCAGCCCGTTGGTCAGCATCATGGAGCTGCAGAATACGAATACCACCAGGGCGATTCCGAGAATTGTCAGCGTCGAGGTAATCCTGTGCTGAACGATATTTCTTAGAGTGTAACTGACCGGAATCATAAAGCGCTCCTCTAATCGACCACCCGCAGTGCGTCGACGATTTTAATCCTTAAGGCCCGATTGATGGGGAATATCGCGGCAAGCACTCCAATCAATAAGGCGACTCCGAAGGAATATGCATAGGTCATGCCATCGGTGCTGAAGCCCGGGAAGAACTGGCTCATGGCCACGCTGACGCCGTTGCCGACAACGGTAAGCAGCGCTATCCCGCATAATCCCCCGAGCGCGGCGATGAAAATCGATTCGCCCAATATCAGCCCGACCAGATGGTAGCTTTGAAATCCCATGGTTCGCATGAAAGCGTTCTCGGAAATCCGCTCGCGCGCAGTCATGGCCATGGTGTTGGCCAGAACGAGCAGGATGACCCCGATAATCAGATAAGAAATGATTTGCAGGCCGAGGATTATGGCGCTGGACATCTGTATGAAGCTCATCTGAAATTCTTTCTCGGTTTCGGTCTTGGTTTCGGCCCGGGAGTTGTCGAAGCGGCTGTCGACCGCCCGACTGATGGCCGCGGCCTGATTGGGATCGGCTATTTTCAATGCATACCAGCCTGCCTCTCCGGCCATTCCCGGAGCGGTCTTTTTGAGGGTCTCGTCGAAATAGTCATACCTGAAAATAAACATGGTTTCGTCGGTTGATTCCTCTTTCCCCGTGTATATACCCCGAATCACGAAATCCCAGTCTCCCGGATAGATCATTCCGATCAGGGTCACATTCTCGCCGACACTCCATCCGAAGCGGTCCGCCAGCCCCTGTCCGATTATGGCGGCCCGGCGCTCGCTTCTGAATGCCTCCATCTGTTCCGGCGAGGTCAGGAATTCAGGGTATATGTCGAAATAATTCTCGTGATCGACGGCGAAATTGGCGAAGAAGTTGCTCGGATCGACATAATATCCGCCGAACCAGTTGGCGTAGGTGACATCGTCGATGCCCTCGATCTTCATCAACTGCTCTTTGTAGGAGAGGGGAAGCCCGAAAATAATCGAAACCGAGTTACGTGTGATCAGCCTGTCGGGTGCGGCGGCCCGCGCCCCGGCGTACCAGGCGTTGATGAATGTCCGAATTAGACCGAAGGCCATCACCGCCAGGGCCAGCCCGAGAATGGTCAGAAACGTCCTCAGCTTATGACGCAAGGCGTTTTTGGTTATGAGTTTCATGACCTTCATGAAGGAAGCTCCCCTTTATCGAGATTGCGGATTTCGCCGGCTTTCTCGGCCGCCTTGGGATCATGAGTAACCACGATAATGGTCTTTTTGAATTCGCTGTTGAGCCTTCCCAGCAAAGTCATGATATCCTCGGCCGATTGCTTGTCGAGATCGCCGGTGGGCTCGTCGGCCAGAATCAGAGTCGGATCGGTGACGATCGCCCGAGCAATCGCCACGCGCTGCTCCTGTCCGCCCGAAAGCTGCCGAGGATAATGCTTCATTCTGTCGGCCAGCCCAACGCTCGATAAAGCCGTCTCGACGTGCTCTTTGCGCTCTCGCTTTGAGAGTTTCGTCAGCAGCAGAGGAAGCTCCACGTTTTCGTAGGCTGTCAGGACGGGCAACAGGTTATAGAACTGAAATACGAACCCGATATTCTGGGAGCGCCATTTGGCCAGCCTGCTTTCGCTCAGGTCCGCGATCTCGTTTCCGGCTTCTTTCAAGCTGCCCGACGAGGGGTTGTCGATTCCGGCTATCAGGTTGAGCAGGGTTGTCTTTCCCGATCCTGAGGGCCCCATCAGAGCGAGGAATCGGCCGTCCTGGACATTCAGATTGATTCCCCGCAAAACCGGTATCTCGATATCGCTTCTGTAGTAGGATTTGTTTACATTCCGAATTTCTACGATGGTATTGTTCATGCCGTTTATCCTCTATGATTAGTCGCTTAATTCCACTTTATCACCGTCATTTAACCCGCCGGGGGGATTCAGAATAGTTCTCATGCCCGCAGAGAGGCCGTCGATAACCTCGGTTTCGTCTCCCAGTTGCCGTCCGAAATCGGCGCTTACCTTGCGGGCGTAACCGTTATCGAAAACGAAGGCGACCTTTCGTCCGTCGCGCATGACAATGGCGTCGTTATCGACTACCATGATCTCTCGAGGTTGCGATTCCTCATCGATAGCTTTCAAAGGGAGAAAATTCACACGCGCCGACATTTCCGGCAGCACGCGCTCGTCGATGTCCCTGAACGCCACTTTGACCATGACGGTCGCCCGGCTGCGGTCGGCGGTGGGGACGATCTTCTTGACGAACCCTTGATATTTCTTATTCGGATTGGCGTCGATGATAATTTCGCAGGGCTGGCCGACTATCACTTTTTGTATATTCGATTCGGAGACGTCGGTCTCGACCTCCAGCGACGTCATATCGGCGATAGTGACCACGGCGCCGCGCGACGAGGCTGAAGCGGCCAGCGGGGCTACCATTTCGCCGACGTCGGCGTTTTTGGTCAGCACGGTGCCGTCGAAAGGAGCCCTGATTATAGTGTTCTCGACCTCTATTTCAGCCGCTCTTTCCTGGGCAATCCCGGCCTCGACGTCGGCGGCGGCCTGCTCGAAGCGGGCCCTGGCCAACTCCACGACTTCAGCGGTCGCATGCCCGGTTTCCAGAAGTCCTATTTGTCGATTGTAATGCAGAGAGGCCGCAAGTGAATCCGCCCGATATCTCTTGAGATAGGCGCGGTAGAGATCGAGATTGGCTTTGATATCGTCGTTTTCCAATTCGGCCAGCACCTGCCGAGATTTGACAATATCGCCTTCTTCCACATTCAGCGTCTTGAGCCGCCCGGTCGCTTTCGACGAAACCGCCGCTTTGGTCTGGGCGACCACATAGCCGGTGGCCACAAGTTCGGCGGAGGCCTCGGATCCGGACACCCGGCGCACTGCCGCCACCTTGACCTTGACAGCCGGCGCGACCGTTTTCAGGATGTAGCCGTAGGCGAAATAGGCCAAAAAGGGAATTAGAAGCCAGAGTATATGAAGCCATTTCCTGCGGCGTCTGCCGATTTTCACCTCGCCGCGGTCTATGCGTAGTCCTGACAAGTCTGCGTTTTGTGGATTCAAATCCGTCATCTTCAATTTATGCCCAATTCTCGATTCTCATTATCGCGTTCCGGCGAAATAACGTCGGAAATTACATCAAAGGAACTTCGTAAGCAAGACGTTATTGCGGGATTCGAGTCAACCGTCATATTTTTCAGAAATTACGAAGGGCATCAGGGAATGTTTCATCTATTTGTCGACTGGATCGGCGCGGTCTTAATAGATCTAAACTTCAAACTCGCCTGAATTATCCATATTTTTCGGATGAATCTCCTTTCTTGCGATTTGAGTTGACTTGGATACGGTATAATGCTAATATCGGTTCGGCTCCGGGTAATTGACGGAGACGGGCGAAGTTCTTTGCTCACCTTAAAACATAGGAGCTTCAAATGGTACCGATCTTGTCGTTGTGGCTGCCGATTATCTTATCCGCGATAATCGTCTTCGTGGTCAGCTCGATCATCCATATGTTATTAAAGTACCATCGCAGCGACTTTTTGAAAGTGCCGTCGCAGGACGGAGTTATGGAAGCGCTGCGGAAATTCGATATCCCCCCGGGAGACTATATGTTTCCCTGCGGCGAGGGCCTGAAGGACATGCGCAACCCCGAGTTTATCGAGAAAATGAACAAAGGCCCGGTGGGCACGATGACCGTCATGAAAAGCGGGCCGCCGAGCATGGGGGTAAGCCTGGCCCAATGGTTCATCTATTGTGTGATTGTCGGGATATTCGCGGCCTACGTAGCCGGACGCGCTCTCGGGCCGGGCGCCCAATATCTCGCGGCCTTCCGCTTCGCCGGGGTGACCGCCTTTGTCGGCTACTCGCTGGCGCTCATGCAGAACTCCATCTGGTATAAACGCAAATGGGGAACGACTATCAAGTCGATGTTCGACGGTTTGATCTACGGCCTCTTGACCGGCGGCGTTTTCGGCTGGCTCTGGCCGGCTGCCTAACCTCCGGCGAATACCGGCTGCATCCCGGATAGCTTGGATTATCGCCTCAGTTCGGCACTTGCGGAGATAAATGATTCCGTTCTAACCCTGTCAGCCGCAAATAAAAGCCGTCCCTCTTCGGATCCCACCGCCTTTTTCTTCAAGGCCGCTGATTCCTATAATCATTTGAGGCCCGTTGCCGAGGCGCGTCTTGAATCCATCCGTATGCACGAGAATCAAACCCTCACAGCGCCCCGAAACCCCCTGGCGGCATAATAAGATTCCGCGCCGTTGTGATAAACAAAGACATGATCGTAGCGGCGATCGCAAAAAATGGCGCCGCCAAGTTTCCTGATAGCGGCAGGCGTATTCACCCAGCTCGACGATTTCGTATCGAATTCTCCGAGCTTCTGCAGTTCTCGATATTGTTCTTCAGTCAAAATTTCAAGGCCCATTGCATCAGCCAGGTCAATAGCGCTGCCGGCCGGTTTATGTTCCTTCCTTGCATCCAAAGCCTCCCCGTCGTAACAAAGACTTCTACGTCCCTTCGGGCTTTCCGCCGAGAAATCATAGAAAATGTATTCGCCGGTTTTCTTATCGCGACCGACAACGTCAGGCTCGCCGCCGGTTTTTTCCATTTCATTGAGCGAAAATAGCTTCCCGGCATTGGCTTCCAGTTTCGCCTGTACCTTGCCCCAATCAAGCCCCTTATGGCGGTTCATATTTTTCTCAAAACGGGTTCTCAGAGTTCTCAGCAGCGCTTCTCGTTGATCAAAAGTCAATTCCTTCCTCTTGCCCTTGATGTCCTTCATACTTTTGTCCATCTCCCTCGAAAAGGCGGGTCCTGGTGTATTCGCACGAACTTATGTCAAAAGGCCGGCTTAAGCCTGCCGTGAAATTTCCACAGTCAGCCTGCTGTCGTCCGCAAAACCGTGAATATCCGCTTACTGTTCAGCATTGGTAGCGCTACGGGGATTCGAACCCCGGTTTGATGGCTGAGAACCACCCGTCCTAACCCCTAGACGATAGCGCCATGTCGCAGCCAAGATAACCGCTTTTGGATATCAGTCAACCCAAAAAGCGAACTGATTATTCCTTTTTCAAAACCCTGTGCCGATTCAACTCCCCATTTTAGCGCTTCGGGCGATAATTATCAGATCTTTCGATTTTATCGTAAATTTCTCTTTCGAATAACTCCCGTAAGCTGCGATTTTAACAAATCCCGCGTTTCTCAGCTCCCGGGCCAGTTCGGCCCTTCTCCAGGGCCTGATCTTATTCCTTGTGACTGTCATTTTTGGAGGGATTTTCGACTTGTCTATAAAGCTGACCACGAAATCGATAAGATTTTTTCCGTATCGATACTGTTTTACTCTGACAAGATCCTCGAGAATCTCGGTGGCGAAGGTCCCCGGCCGGGTTTTCAGAATTCGATCGTAATTCAGAATCTGGATTATCAGAATTCCCCCCGGATTGAGATGATTAAGGCAGTTTCTCAATAATTTTCTCGAATCCGAGAGACTGGTGATAATCGGAAGAGTATTGCCGAGGCAGAGCAGGAGATCGAATCGCTCGGGAAGCCTTATGTCGATTATATCGCCGTTGAAGAACCTGGTTTTGGTTCCGTGCGCCCCGGCCTTCTGCCTGGCGATCTTGAGCATCTCCGGCGAGTAATCAACGCCGGTAACGTCGTACCCCTCGAGGCTGAGGCCGACCGCCACCGTGCCGGTGCCGCAGCCGAATTCGAGGATCTTTCGGGCCCTGGCCTCTTTCACAAGGACGAAAAGGCCGTCGGGCAGAAATGATTTTCGGGTGAGAAAACGGTCGTAGGAATTAGCGATTTTGCGCTTGAATTTCCCCAATTTGTCAACCTTTCTTGACGTAATTCGTTTATAGATAATATTTTAACTTCGCGGACAGCTCAGTCAAGACAAAACTTAAAATTCGACTCCATTTAAAGTTAAACTCGATTTTTTCGCTTATCGCATAAATTAGTTATGGCGCAATCTGAAATTTTTATTATCTTATTGCTGACAGCGGGCTATTATTTGTTAACGCTCAGCCTTTAAGTAGAAAACTAAAAATACCTGAGTAACCCTTTTTAATCGAGGAGGAGCTTTATGAAGCTTGCGCTAACGGTTTTGATTGTTCTGCCGTTGGTATTCGGGCTGGCCCAGGCCGACGATCGGCACATTGCCAAGCCGGGGATCCCGTTCGACGGGAACAATATCGGGGGGGAGGCCAACGCCCCCTACGGCCCGCCGACCGTTTCCAATTCCCCCGGCGAGGTGGTGGGGACGACCTACTACGCCTACCAGACCAACGGCTCGACCGGCAACAGGATCTCGCTTGACGGCTCCGGCGGCATCCACATTTCCTGGATGAAAGGCACCGCCTCCGGCGGCCGCCCGCGCTACGTCTATTACAACTTCAAAGACGAAATCACCGGCGAGTGGCTGGGCGAAACGTCAGTTACCAGCGAAAACGGCACAGGATTCGTGACCCAGGATCTGATGGCCGGCGGCAAGGCCATGCCGGTTTACCATTTCGCCGACGCTTCAGTATCCTATTCCGGAATCGCCATAGACCTCTTCAGGGGTTTCGGGATTTTCGAGGAGTTCGCCATACCGAATTTCGGCATATAGTGGATATGGCCGTATGGGGTGAGGAACACGACTGACGGGACTATTCATGTCCTCTGCAGCGATTTCAACTCGGACAATTACGGCTATACATTTTCCAACGACGACGGCCAGACTTGGAATAGATATACCACGGTTTTCGCTACTGACCGGCTCAGCGGCACGATCTGCACTTCTCCAGTTTCTTCCAAAACCGCGGCCGTATACGTTCAAGTTAACGCATTCGGATTTTATGATGTGTTCTATTGCGAAGCCGAAGATGGCGTAAACTGGAATTGGACCGATCCCTACAATATAACCGAATTCGGTTCCAATCCGAACATCTCGGCTGTTTTTGATGCAGATGGGCTGTACGACTACAATGACAACTTGCATATCGCTTACCAAGGGCAAGCCGTTACTGCCGATACCATATGGATTTGGGGCGACGTGATGCACTGGAGCGAGGCGACGGGTCACACGGTAGCCGGAACGCACCCGAGCAGCGACACTTGCTGGACTATAAACTACTGTACTTGCATAAGCAAGATGAGCCTCGGAGTCAATCCCGACAACGGTAATCTCTTCACGATTTGGGCCGATCTGTCGCAGAACGACGTTTCCGCGGGCGGATTCTCCAATGGTGAGCTTTTTGGTTCCGCCTCCACAGATAACGGCGCCACCTGGTTCCCGCAGGTCAACCTGACCAACTCACCCTCGCCGGGCTGCTCTCCTCCCAACTGCGACAGCGACGTCTGGTCCTCTCTGGCCGAGAAGGTGGACGGCACGCTGCACATCATGTATGTGGATGACGACGACGCCGGGGCGGAGTGGGTTCCGCAAGGCTCGTGGACGAATAATAACGTTCTCTATCTGGCAGTTCCCGAAGGCGACCTATTGCCGCTTGGAGTCGACGAACCGATCGACCTGCCGTTTGAATTCGATTTGAGCCAGAACTACCCAAATCCGTTCAACGCCAACACGGTGATCAACGTGAGCGGCGATTTCGAATCGGGAACGCTGGGGATCTACGATATCACCGGCCGCATGGTGAACAGCTTCGCGGTCGATAACGCGCATCGCACGATCACCTGGGACGGCACGGATATGGCCGGCAAGGCGGTAGCCAGCGGCACATATTTCTATTCGGTGAACGTGGATGGATTCGGCACTGCCTCGGTCAAGAAGATGACGCTGCTTAAGTAGCAGCTTGCCTGATTATGTCAGAAAACCGCCCTGTGGCTCGGGGCGGTTTTTTAATGCCGGCCTTTGAAGGGCAGAAATCTTCAGCATTTCTGCCTGCATAGCCGGGATCGTCTCGGGTCCGTGACTGAAGTCACGGCCACCCTTGCAGGGTTGGGCGGAATAGCGATTAATCTGCCAAGCAGTTGGTGCTGGTGCCCCTGAACTTGGTCAGGGGCTAAGCGGTCGCAATTCCCCGGAACTGAAAATATGTCTTAAAGGTTCTATATTCCAAATGGAGAAAGGAGATCCATGAAATTCCGATTGATCGTCCCGCTGCTGGTTCTTGCCTTTTTGTCGATTTCCATAACGTCGCTTTTCGGGCTGCCTCGTTTCACCGCCCAGGCCGAGCAGAAATGCAACCTCTGCCATATCAGCCCGACGGGCGGGGGGATGCGCACCGGTTTCGGCTCGCAGTTTTTCGCCCTGACCGAGTTAGCGGCGCACAGGACGCCGTTCGATAAGATTGAGGCTTTCCAGCCTCAGATATCGGAGATCCTCTCGCTGGGGATGGATATAAGGACGCAGTATATCTACGACGAATCGGCCGAGATCTCGACCTTCTTCCAGATGGAGGGCAATCTTTATCTGAACGCCCAGCTTGATAAACGCTTTTCGGCGACGTTGAAAAGGGGGCTTTACAGCGGATTCGAGATATTCGGGATGGGGTACGTTCTGCCTTTGCACGGCTATTTCCGCGCGGGGAAATTCCAGCCCGCCTACGGCTGGCGGTTCGCCGATCATACGTCGTTTGTGCGGGAGCGGATGCTCTGGCCGCCCAATTCCGAGGATACTGGCATCGAATTCGGAATTCTGCCGCATCGGTTTTCGCTGAATGTCGGCATCTTCAACGGCAACCCGGGGACGATGGATAACGGCAAGGGGAAAGCGGTATCGTCGCGGGCGGAGTTTCGCGAGAATATTGCAGGTCTGGGTTTCGGCATCGGGGGATCGTACTACATGTCCGACGGGCCGAGCGGGGATCGGACAATGTACGGGCCGCTGTATTATTTAAAATATAACAGGGCGATCCTGCTGGGGGAGATCGACTGGCTGGAGGATAAGACCGCCGTCCCCGAGGGTATCACCTCGCTGGCGTCGACATACAAGCTGGCGGTGATGGCCCGGCAAGGGTTCTGGCTGGAAATGTCTTACGATTACCTCGATACGGATATCGACAAAGACGAGGGCACGCTGACAAGATACGGGGTTGGGCTGGATTACTTTCCCTACGGATTTCTGGAGTTCGAGCCGATGTTTCGCTACTACGACGACTCATCGGACGCCAATAATGATTTTGTCTTATTTAACGCTCAATTACACTTTTTCTTTTAGGAGGCGCGATGCGTAAATCGGTTTTCCGGCGTCTTTGGGCAACTTGCCTTTCGGTGATGATGCTGATGTTGGTGATATCGTGCGGCGACAAGGGGACCGAGCCGGACGTCAACGACGCTCCCAGGATAACTTCGTCTTCGTCGGTGCAGGCCATTATCGATTCGCTTTTCAGATATACGGCCACGGCCTCGGACGCCGACGGCGACAATATAACGATAGAATTTTCGAACGTGCCCAGCTGGCTTTCGGTGGCGGGCAACGTCATCTCCGGCACGCCGACCGCCCAGACTCCGGACACGTCGTTTACCATAACCGCCTCCGACGCATTCCTGGCCGACACGGCCAATGTGGCGGTGGCTATTGTTGACGCGCCTCCGCAGGTTTCGTATTCGTCGCAGATCCAGCCGATATTCAACAACAATTGCGGCGGCTCACAGTGCCATATCGGCGGCATGGCCAACGGCTTGTCGCTGCAAAATTACACGTCGCTGATGCAGGGGGGCAACTCCGGCGCGGTGGTGCTTCCGGGCAATCCAAACGGCAGCATTTTGATTCGCCGTCTGGAGGGGAATATCCAGCCGCAGATGCCGTTGGGTCGTTCGCCGCTGCCCCAGGCGACGATTAATCTGATTCGCCAATGGATCGCCGAGGGCGCGCATAATAATTAAAGATAATCTTTTGGATGATCTAAATTTCGATGTAGGGGCGTATTGCAATACGCCCCTACAGGCAACAAGATAATATCATCCGTTGGGGTCAAGTCTCCCGACCCGCTCCATATCATTTGCGTTTCCCTTTTGACTTTCACCATGAATTCAGTATTTTGGCGTCTGTTTATGGACAATACGACTCAAGACAGGCGATCTTAATCTATGATTGTTAACGACAAATACAGGCAAATGGGATTCAAATGCGGCCTGGAGATCCATCAGCAGCTCCTGACCGAGAAGAAGCTATTCTGCCGCTGCCCGGCCGGGTACCGCAACGACGAGCCCGATGGGCAGATAATCCGCCACATGCGGCCGACGCTCTCCGAATTGGGGGAATACGACGGCACCGCCCTGATGGAATTCAAAACCAAAAAGAACGTCACTTATCAGCTTTACAGGGAAAACTGCTGCACCTACGAGATGGATGATACCCCGCCGTTTCCCATCAACCGGCAGGCGCTAGAGATCGCCTTGAAGTTAGGGATGCTCCTCAACTGCGCCATTGTCGACGAGCTGCACGTCTCGCGCAAGCAGTACCTCGACGGTTCTATCCCGACCGGATTTCAACGCACCGCCATTGTCGGCGTGGACGGCTGGGTGCCGTATAAGGGACGCAAGATCCATATCACCCATATCTGCCTGGAGGAGGACGCCTGCCGCGAGGTCTCCGATATCGGCCACGAGATAACCTTCCGCACCGACCGCCTCTCCATGCCGCTTCTGGAGGTTATCACCGCGCCCGATATGCTCACTCCCACCGAGGCGATGGAGGTCGATGCCTTGATCGGGCGGATTCTCAAGGCCAGCGGGCTGGTCAGGCGGGGGATAGGCTCTGTGCGGCAGGATGTCAACGTGTCCATCAGTGGAGGCGACCGGGCCGAGATCAAAGGGGTGCCGAAGACCGGGATGATCGAGCGGTTGACCGCCGTCGAAGCGGATCGTCAGGCGGCGCTGCTGGGGATCAAGGAGACGCTTCGTTCACGGGGAATCTCCGATAAGACCATTCACGGCGAAAAATTCGATTTTAGCGAGATTCTGGCCGATTCCGAAAGCCCGCTTGCCAAACGCGCGAGAGAAAACGGCTGGAAGATCAAGGGTATCAAGCTCGACGGTTTCGCGCGGATCATGAATGTCGCGACCCAGCCGGGCAAGACCTTCACCGACGAGCTTGCCGGGCGGGTGAAAGTGATCGCCTGCCTGGATCAGATGCCTAATATCGCCGTCTCCGACACTCCGGAGATAGGGGGCTTCGATGAATCAGATTGGCGCAAGATCAAAACGGCCTGCGGATGCAAGCATACCGACGCTGTCGTGGCGACCTGGGGGCCGGAGGCCGATTTGACCACCGCCCTATCAGAAATAAAAATCAGGGCGATCGAGGCGACACGAGGCGTCCCCTTCGAGACGCGTCAGGCGGAAGCGGCGGATGTTACCGGGTTCGAGCGCATCCTGCCCGGCCCCGACCGCATGTACCCCGATACCGACAGCCCGCCGGTGAAGATCAGCAAAGAATGGCTGGATCGCTTAAGGGCGGAGCTTCCCGAACCGGCCTACTAGATTATCGAGAAATGGGAGCAGAAGGGAGTGCCGGCCGGTATCGCCGAGCGGGCGGTGGTCTCGCCTTACGCTGAGCTTTTTGACACGCTGGTCAGCAAGACGAAATCGAATCCGGGCGTTGTTTGGAGCGGGTTGAAAAAGCTCTCGGATTCGGATCATCTATTCCTCAACGGAAATGTCGAGCATTTCGTGACCCTGTTCAAGTCGTACGGCGCGGGCAAGCTCACCCGCGATTCGCTGTTCGATATCCTCAAGCGCGCCGGACGCGGCGACAACGGATCTATACCCGACATGATCAAAGAACACACTTTTATCGATATCGATTCGCCGGAGGTGACGGCGTTGATCGACGATTTCAGCGCCGCCACAGACGATATGATTTTCAAAATC
>CAZDAH010000017.1:20266-34371 GCA_964503405.1 uncultured Ignavibacteria bacterium | reverse complement strand
ATTTCGAGAAATCGTAATACTGATCCGGCTTGTTAGCCCACCCGTCACCCAGGCTGGACCTCTTGATATTCAGGGCCGTCGAGGTATCCCTGTCAGCGTATAACGTGTAATCGGCCTCCAGATCGACCAGATTCTGAGCGTCGCGCTGATTCTGACTCAGCCTGGCCGCTTCGATGCCCGCGCTTAGATATTTTGCGATTTTTCCCGTCTGGTGTTTTCGCCGGGCCAACCTGGCCATTGATTTAGCAGTCCCGATAATATTCGTGGCGTTGGCGGGCTTGGCGGTCAATACGGCGTCGGCCGCGGGGAATACGTCATCGAATCTGCCCAGGTCATTCCAGATGGCGTTGGCCGTGTTTTTGAATATATCGTACGAATAATCCCTCCTGCTCAATTCCCCGCATTCACGATAATAGGCTACAGCTTCGAGGTAGTCCCTGGCGTCCGTTGAGTATTCGGCAAGGAAGATGGCGTCGGAAAACGTTGGATTGGCCTTGAATCTGACGATCCTGGCTGTGACGGTGGTCAGATCAGATTTGGCCTTGCTCAACGAGTTGATAAATCGTCCCGAGCCGGTGTACCCGGTCCAGCGGGCAATTACCTCGGCGTCGCTATTTGCAAGTATGAATACCGGGAACGTGGCCCCCACTTTGTACGGGCCTTCCAGGTCCGCCCCTATCTCCCCGTCGATATCAATGGGAAACAGAACCACAGTATCGAGAGCGCTCTTGAGTTTTTCGTCGGTTTCCGCTTCACGAGCGGACTGCTCGCAGAACTCTCACCCCTCTTTGAAGAATTTCAATAGAATCAACTTGCCTGTTTGCGCCGAAATCGATTTAGCCTGATTCAGTGTGTAAATTTCCTGGGCGACCCCGGAATTTCCGATTAGAATCATCAACGTGCTTAAGGCTATCGCTTGTCTCATGCTTGCGCCTCCGATTTGCTGTCAATTATCGAACTAGCTATTACTTATACGCCTTGAGGGCCTGATTTGTAAATCGCTATCAGATGAAAATTTGTCAATTGTTTCATAGCCGGATTGAAAATGGGGGGGGCCGGAACCCGCTCTTTTATATAAATCTCTGAAATCCCGTTACGGCTGATTCAGTTTTGCCTCGGATTCGGGCCAGGGTGGCAGTATTTTAGTCAAAATGAATAAGATTATGAGGGGAAGAATCAGCAGAAATCCGGCCATTAGCAATCCCTCCAGACCGAACAGCTCGATCTTGTACACAGTAAGCCCCCGAAGGCTCTTGGAGAACAACTGTCCGCCGATGACCACGTTCCACCTTGTACTGAATATCCCCACCTGCACGAGCCCAGCCCCGAGGAAATATACGATTTTCCGCATCTCATCGGGCACCTGGCCGAACCTGGCCCAGACAAGGGACATAAGGGGGATTACGCCTCCGATGATAATCTGAGAGACTATCAGGCTCAAAAACAGCCGGCTGGAGATCATCTGCGATAAGATAGTTATCGACTCCTCCGATTCGTACAGCCTCTGGATAAAATCCAGAAGCTCCAGCGAAAAATCGACGATCATGGCGTAAATCAGGAATTCCACCAGCTTGTTCAGGCATTTCATATCCAGCTCTTTCCAGCGGAACATGGTGGTTACCATATAGATGATCAGCACCAGAGCGATACCGGAGACTATGGCCGAGAACAAAAATACTATCGGCATCAAGACGCTACTCCACCAGGGATTAGCCTTGATGGAGCCGAAAATGAACCCGACATAGCCGTGCAGCAGGAAGGCCGACGGTATACCGATGATGGTTATCAACTTCCCCGCCTTATCGTCGAAACGCAGCGATTTTTCCGTTAAGTCCGTGGCCCCCAGCGGAAGAATTTTATAGAGAAACCTCATCAACCCCTTTTTCTCACGCGACCAGATGACCATGTCTTTTCGGTAATCGAACCAGATCTCCAGGAGCAGTACTACCATGAGATACCAGGCATAAACAAAACCGAACATGGCCATGGCCGATTTCGTATGCGGAGTCAGGAACATCTCGAATGATCTTTCCGGGTGACCCAGATGGGCCAGCAGCGGCAACGGGGCAACGAACAGGAAAGCGAGGGCCGCAAGTAGTGATAACCTGTATACAGGCTGCAGCGCCTTGACGTTAAACACTCTCTCCAGCGACGCCAGTATGAAGGCTCCGGCCACTAATCCGGTCAGGTAAGGGTAAATGACAATCAGGAGCTCCCAATGAAGCTCGTATTCATTGGGGTAGATATATCCGGTGATATCCTGAAAAGCCCCGGCGGCTGCAGCGGCAATCGATTCCACAGGCTACCTCACTTCCCCATCCGCGCCGGCGTAGTAAACTTTCGGCTTGGTGTTCAGGGACGCTTTCAGTACCACTATATCGTTAAAGCGAATAAACCGCCGCAAGGGACTGCTCTGAAGGCCGACCTCGCCGAATACTCTTGCTTGAGTCGGGCAAACCTCGACACAGGCGGGGAGCATTCCTTTGGTTATTCGATGATAGCAGAAGGTGCATTTGTCGGCCACTTTCTTTTCGGGATGCAGGTATCGCGCGCCGTAAGGACAGGCCTGGATGCAATAGCGGCATCCCACGCAATAGTCGTCGTCCACCAGCACCACGCCGTCGCGGCTGATAAACGTGGCTCCGACCGGACAAACCTGGACGCACGGCGGGTTGGCGCAATGATTGCAGAGTTTGGGTACGAAAAAGCTTCTCAATATCTCGGTATCCGCCCGAAGATCGGGGAAACCGTCGATCCCGCCGTTGGGGCTGTCGACTTCCGCTTCGCCCTCCGCTTCGATGACATACCTCTCCACCCAGGTACGAAAGTAATACGGCTCAAGAGGAACATTGTTTTCGTTTTTGCACGCGGCCGCGCAGCGTCCGCAGCCGATGCATTTATGTATATCGATCCCCATGGCGTAATTGTGCTCGGTGGGATCGTACCGGCTCGACTCCTGAGCAAGCAGCTTCGCAGCCTTCGAAAGCGGGAAGAAAAAGAATCCGCTCAGGGGAAGAGCCTTCGAACAGGAGAGAATGAATTCCCGACGGCTGGTTTCCGCGCTGGCTTTCTTGTTCATCTGGCCTCCGGATAATGCGGGTAATGACAATCCCAGCACAGATAGCGTTCCCCATGGGTGTCGAGATCGATTCTGGGGATTTCCCTGGGAGCGGCCGATCCCTTCGCGTGGCACTCTCCGCAAAACTCCCTTCGGCCGGGCTTTTCCGCGTGAGCGAATCGCGGCGACACCAGATGATCTTCCGGGACCGTATGGCAGCGCTGGCAATCCAATGACGAGTGATGCGAAACTCGTTTCTCCGAGGCTATTTCCCCGTGGCAGGCGCTGCATTCCTCGGGCCTGTGCGGCAACAGCGGATTATGCGGATCATGACAGGTCATGCAAGCCTTGCCGGGGTTATGCAATGCGGTAACTATCTGAGGGAATCCTGTCGGCCGCGACTGGTTATAGCCATGACAGAGGGGACAGTAGCCGCGTCCGCGGGGAGCGGGTGGAGTAAACTCGCCGGGCGATGCGACATGCTCCGCTGCCGGTCCATGACATGCCTCGCAGGATACCTTGTCGTGATTGGAATTCTCTTTCTTTTCGAATATGTCATCGTGACATTCAAGACAAGCGTCGTAACCGGCATACTTAATCTCTATCGACGCGTTTTCGTCGACAGCGTCGGCCCGGTAATGGCCGTATTTGCCAAACGAATCCGGGACGAGGAAAATCCGGGCTCCTATGAGGATGGCGATCAGCACCGCGAAAACGATGGCCAGGCTGATTACCTGTTGCGGGACCGGCAGTCTTTTCAATCAATCCTCCGACTTCGGGATAATAGTAACAAAAATCCTTGTTAATTTATCGGCGCTTCTCCAGCCTGTCAATAAGATTTGTGAAATTTTTTACAAAGAAATAATTTACAATATAATCCATTTATTAAAATAGCATAATCGATCCCGTTTTCTTATGATGATAGTATTTAAAGATTTAGAGGACTGTAATTTTTTGTCGTGTTTGGCGAACGTAGTTTATGGAGATCGTTATCGTCTAAAGAGATATGGCATATCCTTGAATGCGAGGTTAAATTGCTTCACTTGCAGGGGTAATTCGCTTATAATACCCCGGTTGACGCCGATATTACGTTAACTCGCTCAAAATCAGTGATTGAAGGAGGGTCGAATTGAGATTTTTGGTTACCGGCGGAGCAGGATTCATCGGTTCCAATATAGTCACCAGGCTCGCTGAGAAAGGCTATGAGGTTCGCGTTCTGGATAATTTCGCCACGGGCAACCGCGCCAACCTGGAGCATGTAAAAGACGATATAGAACTTATCGAGGGCGATATCCGCGATTTCTGGACTGTGGTTCGGGCGACCAAAGGTGTCGATTATATTTTGCACCAGGCGGCGCTGCCGTCGGTGCCGCGCTCCATAGACAATCCATTGACAACAACCGAGGTCAATATCAACGGCACCTTGAACATTCTGGAAGCCGCTCGAATCAACGAGGTTCAGCGCATAGTTTACGCCTCGTCGTCGTCGGTCTACGGTGATTCGCCTGAGATGCCCAAGCAGGAGGAAATGAAGCCGATGCCCAAATCGCCTTACGCCATCACCAAGCTGGCCGGCGAGGAATACTGCATCAATTTTTTTCAGCTCTATGGGCTGCAGACTGTCGCTCTGCGGTATTTCAACGTCTTCGGACCGCGGCAGAATCCATTTTCGCAGTATTCGGCTGTCATACCGAAATTCATCACCATGCTCAGGAACGGCCAGAGCCCGACCATCTGGGGCGACGGCGAAACGTCGCGGGATTTCACTTTCATTGATAACGTGATTGACGCCAACATCCTGGCCTGCGAGAAAAAAGAGGCGGCCGGGAAGGTAATCAACATTGCCTGCCAGAAAGCATATACTCTCAATGATCTGGTGGATAAATTGAACGGCATAATGAGCCTTGAGATCAAACCGACCCACGGTACCCATAAGCTGGGCGATGTAAAACATTCGCTGGCGGATATAACCAAAGCAAGACAGGTATTGGGATACCGGCCGGCAATCGACTTTCGAAAGGGGTTGGAGAAAACAGTGGAGTGGTATGGGTGATGATTGTCGGGTTTTGACCTCCCCAGGGCGGGCCTGGCTCCGAACTATGATTGTCAATGCAGGATGATTAAGCAGCCTGTCGGGTTTTGCATTGCCGATACGTCGTTAAACCTGACAGCGCGAACTGTAAAATATGAACGATTCATCCAAACAAGACTGGCCCATAATTACGGTCGTTGTCCCGGTGAGCAACGAAGAGAGATTTATCGAGCAGACCCTCGGTTATCTGCTGGACCAGGATTACCCGGCCGGAAAGCTCGAGATTATTGTCGTTGACGGCCGCTCCGTCGATTCCACGCGGCGGAAGGTCGAATCGATAATGGTGG
Organism: uncultured Ignavibacteria bacterium; assembly: GCA_964503405.1. Lineage (GTDB taxonomy): Bacteria > Zixibacteria > MSB-5A5 > UBA10806 > UBA10806 > JAZGHS01. Next base: position 28,934 of record CAZDAH010000017.1, on the reverse strand, counting down.
ACGACTTGAGAGTGAAACTCCTCGATAACCCCAAATGTCTCTCCTCGGCGGGCCGAAATATAGGGGCGAAAACAGCCTTGGGAGAAATACTCACCTTCATCGACGGGCACGTTTACATTCCGAACAATCAAATTCTCAAAAATACGGTTGCCCTGATGAGAGAATATGATCTCTCAGTACTGAGCCGTCCCCAGTTTCTGGACACGCCCGAAAACAACTATTTCCAGCGGGCAGTGGCGTCGGCCAGGAAGTCGCGGCTGGGCCATGGTCTCGACTCCACAATTTTCCTCAAAGAAGATAGACTCGTCGACCCGACCTCATCGGGCGCCAGCTATAAAAGAGAAGTATTTACTGACGTCGGCTATTTCGACGAGGATTTCGACGCGGCCGAGGACGTCGATTTCAATTATCGGGTATCTCGGGCCGGATACCAATCGTTCACCTCGCTTAAGCTCGCTGTATATTATTATCCTCGAAAAAACGTAAGCGGACTGTTCCGCCAGATGGTGCGCTACGGTGTCGGCCGATTCAACCTCTTCAGTAAACACAGGATCGGGGCGACGTCCGGCGCCACCACGCTGGCCTTGCATTTTTTGCTATCTCTTGGTCTCATAATCTCCAGCTTACTTTATCCGCCCCTATCATTGTTTACTGTAATGTATATCGGATTATACCTGGCGATTGTTCTGGCGGGCAGTGCCTGGGTCGCTTTCAGGAAGGAGGTCGCCCAGTTTCCAATCCTGCCGATCGTATATGTCACTGTCCATGCGGGCCTGGCCTATGGTTTCATAGGGGGAGCCATCAAATCGCTCTTGGACAGACGGCGCAAAACTCGATAATATTTCAGGAGTCCTTCACGATATTTTCAATCCGGCTTTTTGGCAGCTTTGACAAGTATTAGCGATCCGAATTCCCTGAGAAACGGGGTCTTCTCGAAAAAGCCGATCAGCCTCGGAAATATAAATTGCAGCCGCCATACCATCGGAACATGAGAAAGAAAGGTGTGAATTTGAGTGACCTTCATACAGGCTGAAAATAGCTCGAATAGTTCCGGCTTATTGAAGTAATGGTAAAAAATCCCTGATTCGTGAAATCCCTCTCTCGGTTCCCGCCGCAATCGGCGGCGCATATCGTGGTAGTACGCGGTGCAAAGGAAATAACCGTCGGGTCTAAGGCAATTTCTTACGACATTCATAAAATCGCCCCGCAACTGCGGTGACGGGATATGCTCCAGAACCTGAGTGGAAACGGCTATATCGAAGCAGGCCGGTCTAAATCGCAATCCGGTGATATCGCCCAGAATCAGCCCGATATTATCGGCCTCCGATAGCCGGCGCGCCAGTCTGTGAAGAGACAGCCGGGAGAAATCGATAGCTATTGTCGCGGCGGCTTTCTTGATTATCTTCAACGTTATGCGGCCGGTTCCGCTTCCAAACTCGGCTATTTCCCTGTTTTCCAAATCGGAGAGATGCTCAATGGTAATGGGGATCTCCAGCCTGTACCACGGCTGATCGGTAAAATCATCGTACTCATCGGCGTCGTCGTCCCGAGCCTCGACCTCCTGTTTCATCTCCTCGGGAACCTCGGCGCCGTTGCTCAGCAGATCAAGGATTCCGTCTTCTATTCTAAAGCTGGCCGCGCAATCCGAACAGGTCAGATGGGCCTCGAATATCCTCTCGTCTGAGAATTCTCTTTCCTCTATTATCCGTATGTCGCCTCCATCGAGGGGACATCTTACCTTGTCGAGAAGCTTGCGGGGGAATCCGGAGTACATCGGGTTATCCAGTTTTTTCTTTTTCAGCGCCTGCGCCAAAAGACGCGATCACAATTTGGCGGCCAATATAGGGACATGGAATCCGTATTTCAAGAGCAATCTATGTGCGGCAATCGAGTCCCGCGAAAGAAGGTAACTCCCATTTCAAGTCCACAAAGGCGGCTCACCCGCGCGCACGGATCATGACAGTTCGACCGCTATTAAATCCTTCAGCGGTTGGAGATACCGGAAGAAAAATACGGCTCGAAAGCTCTTCCCGTAATTATGAATGGATTTTCTGGCCGATAAATATTATCTGTAGTGCCGGGTCGACGGGCCCCGGATATCAATTTGCGGAATCTCGGAAGCTCAGGAGTCTAATGGCCGAATCGGTAAGCAGCGAAGTTAAATTAATAGCCCGTCATTCCTCCATATACGGACTGGCCAATATACTCGACCGCATTGTCACATTCGTAATGATCCCGGTTTACACCCGCTTTCTCACCCCGGCCGATTACGGGATCCTCGAATTAGTATACATGACCACAAGCATCATCTCCCTGGTGGTCGGCATGGGGATCGAGGCAGCGGTGAGCCGTTTTTATTTCGATCACGAGGAACAGGAAAAGCGGGATCGAGTGATAAGCACCGCGTTTGTCGGATACGGCGCCATGGCCTTCGGCGTGGCTCTGCTGTTTCTGCCGTTTTCGGGGTTGATGGCTCATTACATACTGGATTCGGCGGCGCTGAAAAAGTATTTCATAGTTGCCCTGTTCACTCTGGGAGTGGATATGATCATCCCGGTGGCCTTCGCCTATTTCAGGATAAGGCAAAAGTCGTTTACCTTGATGGTATTCCAGGTTTCCAAGACGGCCCTTTCGCTGGGTTTGAATATCTATTTCGTGGTTTTCGCGGGCATGGGAGTATACGGCATATTGTTGTCGTCGCTGATATCCAGCGGTCTTTTCGCGGTCCTGATGACTGCCTTTGTCCTGCGCCAGACAGGAACCGCCTCCGATTTCGGGCTGCTCTGGCAGATGATCAAATTCGGCCTGCCGCTGATACCGTCAAACTTCTCCGCCTATCTGGTTCACGCATCGGACAGATATTTCATTAAGTCATACGCGTCCATGAGCTTAACAGGGCTGTATTCGCTGGGGTATAAATTCGGGGCCCTGGTAAACCAGTTCGTAACATCCCCGTTCATCCAGATCTGGACTCCCCGCCGATTCGAGTATTTCAACCGCGAGGATTCGGAGCGGATTTTCGCCAGGATTTTCACCTATTTCACCGCCCTGAGCCTGTTCGTGGGGCTGCAGATATCGATCCTCTCCAAAGATATAGTGCAGATCGTCACGGCGGAACCGTACTGGTCGGCCTACAAAGTCGTTCCGATTATCGTCCTTTCTTATATTATCTTCTCGTTCCACTATCATTTCAATATCGGGATATTCATGAAGAAGGCCACCAAGTATGTGGCTTATATAAATATCGCCAACGGTATCCTGAATTTGATCCTTAATTTCATCCTGATCAAGCGGTTCGATATCTGGGGGGCGGCCTATGCGACCTTGATATGCTTCATCTTCAAAGCCGCATTGACCTATTACATTTCCAATCGTCTTTACCCCATCCACGTGGAATGGCGTCGGGTTTTTTTGCTTTTCGTTACCGCCTTCGCCGTATATTTTCTGGCCGTCAGGGTAGAGCTCGGTTCGGTGTGGGTCGACATTACTGTCAAAGCGCTTGCCGGATGCGGGTATCTGCTGGCGCTTTATGTCACCCGGTTTTTCACCGATGAGGAGATCAAGAGGCTCAAGCACATCATCAAAACCAGGAGATTTGATTTCGATTGAACGGTGAACTAATATGCCAAGAATAATGTCAGCTTTCGCCAGGCATATAATCTTTCCTTTACAGGCCGTCAGGGAGAAAAGCGATATTCCCGGTCGCCTGGCCGAATTCGAGAAATCGCAGTACCTTTCGCCTGATGAGATAAAAAACCTCCGGTTCGAGCGGTTGAAAAGGGTTTTGACCCATGCATATTCCAACTGTCCTTTCTATACCGAGCGATTCGACAGGGCCGGATTCGATCCTCGAGAGATGCGTTTCTTAGACGATCTCCGGATACTCCCGATACTGACAAAAGCTGATATCCAGAACAATAAGGACAGAATGCGAGCCGCTAATTATTCCGATGATCTGATCGTGCCGGACAAAACCGGCGGCTCCACCGGACGGCCCCTGCATTACTACCTTGATAAGCAAAGGGTGTACTCCCGCGACGCGGCCGCGTTGCGGCACGATCGCTGGACCGGCTGGGATATCGGCGATAAATCGGCCTATATGTGGGGTCATCGCCGCGATATCATGGGAGCGGCGAATTCCAGGACCAGGCTACGGAACATATTGTTGGACAGGCGGATAGTATTGGATACTTCAAGCCTGACCGCGGAAAAACTGAGGTCGTTCAAACATGCTTTGATCAAGTTCAGGCCGGTAATCTACGTCGCTTACGCCAACTCGATTTATCTGTTCGCCCGTTATCTCCAGGATACCGGTTCGAGCGATCATCACCGGCCGAAAGCGATCATCACCTCAGCCGAGCTGCTGGCGTCGGAGCAGCGGGAAACAATCGAAGCGGTTTTCGAATGCAAGGTGTTCGACCGTTATGGATCGAGGGAAACAAGTATTATTGCCTCCGAGTGCGAAAGCCACACCGGCCTGCATATCTGCGCGGAGGCATTATACCTGGAGTTCATGAAGGATGGCCGGGCTGTCGAACCGGGCCAGCCGGGAAAAATAATCATTACCGATCTTTTGAATTACGGCATGCCTTTCATCCGCTACCAGATAGAGGACGTGGGCACGCCGGTGGCCGAAATCTGCCCCTGCGGACGGGGCCTGCCGCGCATGAATATGGCGGGCGGGAGGATGACTGATTTCCTGGTTACGGCCGACGGCAGGATAGTTTCAGGCGCGTCTTTAACCATCTACCTGATCGCCAACGCGCCGGGAATCGCTCAAGCACAATTGATCCAGGAGAGAAAAGACGAGATCCTTTTTAGAATCGTAAAAGACGACAAATTTGGCGATGATACCGTTCGCTTTTTCCAGCGGGAAGTCCCTCGCTTTTTCGGCCCGGGGATGAAATACGATTTCGAGTTCGTCGATGAGATCCCCTTGGAGAGTTCGGGAAAATACCGTTTCAGCGTCTCGAAAATCGATCCGGCGGAGTTGTTTTAGCCGTCAATAAGTAAATTTTCAGAAACCTTTCCAGGATATTTCGTAGTATTATGCTCACAATGGGATGATTCCAGATCGAATGATTTGAATCAAGAGGAAATTACCTTTAATGAGCCGGAAAAGATTGGGGATAATCGGCGGCATGGGTTCGGTCGCCGCCGCCTATTTATTCAAGAGAATCGTGGAACTGACGCCCACGTCGATCGACCAGGAATATATTGAGACTATCGTTCACAACAATACCGCTGTTCCCGACAGGACGAAGGGAATTCTCTACGGCGGGGAAAGCCCCTATCCCGAACTATTAAGATCGACTCAATTGCTGAACTCGGCCGGGGCCGACTTCATTGTCATCGCTTGTATGACCTCGCATCACTTTATCGGAGAGCTCCAGAAAAGGTCGAAGGCGCGCTTTATAGACGCCATCGAGGAGACCGCCGACTTGGTGCGCGAGCGATATCCTGGGCTGAAAAGAGCCGGCGTGCTGGCCTCCACGGGGGCCATGAAGCTCGGATTGTTCCAAAAGAAACTGGCGGCAAAAGGAATTGAAAGCGTCATCCTCAGCGACGCACAGCAGCAAACCCATTTCATGGACCCCATATATGAAGAATGGGGAATCAAGGCTGGGCATATCACGGGAAAGCCCAAAGAACGTTTCCGGGAAGCGGTCGAGATTCTGAGGAAGTCGGGAGCCGAAGCGCTTGTCGCCGGCTGTTCGGAACTTCCCCTTGTCCTGAAGCAGGAGGAATTGAGCATGCCTTTGATTGACGCCAACGAGATCCAGGCGCAAAAGGCGGTCGAGCGCTGTTTCGGGGGCAGATAAAGCGTCAAATACAGGTAAGTCGATGCCGATCTATACGTCATGATAAAGGATTCTAATGCGTAAAGCGTATCGGTTGTTAATAGGCAGTGTCGGTGACGATTCCCATTCGGTGGGAATATCCCTGCTGACCATGGCCTTTCGTGAGGACGGGTACTTCGTCAGAAACGCCGGGATTCTGAATACTCTCGACGAGATATTCCGTCAGGCAGGGGAGTTCGACGCTATTCTCCTGTCGTGCATTAACGGCCACGCCGACCTGTATTTCCAGGATTTCCATCGCAAGCTCAATCATTTCAATCTGGCCAATGGAGTTCCGCGCCTCTGGTATCTGGGCGGCAATCTTTCGGTGAAGGAATCAGACCAGACAGTGATTCGTAAATACCGCCGCAGGGGCTTCGATTTCGTTTCCTCCAAGCCGATCTCCTGGGAATCCATCAAAGAGCAATTGATAAAAGATTTCAACGATAAGGGAATCCCACAAAAGAATATCGGGGATTTCTCGGCGGCCGCCTATCCGGCCATCGAACGCCTGGAGACGGTTAACGACGAAATGATGAGCGACGAGGAATTCAAAACGTTGCGCAACGAAATCCTGGCAACCTGGCCCACAGGCGCGGCGGTATACGAAACAGATATAAAGCGGAACCACTCGGACTTATCGAAGAATCTCAATGCGTTAATCGTGAATTCCAGGCGGGGCGCTTACAGGCCGCTGCTTCAGCCCCGCACCGGAGTGGCTCATGTCAGCGACGAGATAGCCATACTAAGATATCTCCGCGAAAACGGGCTCGATATTTCATCCATTCAACTCGACGCCGCATGCAGGAAAACGATGTACGAGAGAGCCGCCGAGGGAGTAAGAATGACCGAAAAGGGGAAAAAATCAGTCCTCAACGGCTATCCCGTCCCAATTCACGGCGTGCCCGGAATGGAGGAGATCATGGCCGCGATCGACACCCCCTTCCAGATCAGGGCCGGCTCGCCCGATCATCGGCTGACGTACGAAATAGGAATGGCCGGGGGAGCGAGCTCTGTGGAAGGCGGATTCATCTGCTATCTCTATCCCTACGACAAACGCACGTCGCCGGTAACCAACCTGCAGTACTGGAAATATGTCGACAAGCTGGCCAGCTGGTATTATCGGCGGCATAACGTGATCATCGACCGCGAATATTTCGGCGCGTTAACCACGAGTCTGATCGAACCGACCATTGCCGTGGTAATAAACGTAGTACAGGCGATATTGTCGGCCAAATCGGGGGTGCGTTGTATAAGCGTAGGCCTGGCCGAACAGGGGAACAGGTCGCAGGATATAGCCGCGATCAGGGTGATAGATTCGGCTACGCGCCGTTACCTGGACAAATACGGGTTCAATAACTGCACCGTTTCAACCGTCTATCATCAATACATGGCCGCGTTTCCCACCAGCCTGGAAAAATCCGAGGAGATGATAATCAACTCCTCGGTGACCGGCACCCTGGCCGGGGCCACCAAATTCATGATCAAAACCCCGGTGGAATCGATTCATATCCCGACCAAGGAAGACAACGCCCGCGCCCTTCATCTCACCGCCGAGGGGATCCGCCGAGCCGGCGATATCAAACCCGATACGGCGACGGTCAACAGGGAGATTGATTATCTTAGCCGGCAGGTCGATTCCATCATGCGAACAATCGAGATTCTCGGGGAAGGTTCGCTGGCCCGGGGAGCTATACTCGCTTTCCGCGAGGGCATCCTCGATATCCCATTTTCGCCCAGCATGTACAACCGCAACGGCCTGGCTACGGCCCGCGATTGCGACGGCGCCATTCGATTTGTCAACCCGGAGATTCTGCCGTTCGACGAGGATGTAATCGAATTTCACAAAAACAGGATCAGCCAGCGGATGATCAAGGAGCGGTTCACCAAAACGTCTCAGGTCATAGAGAAAGACCTCACCCGTATCTGGAAAAACGACTATAAGCGCTGGCCGCTGGACGGTCATTACGTATATTAATTCGAATACTCGATTTATCAGCCATCCATAAACAGGCGATTGAACATCTCGAACGAGGCCAATGACGATATCTCGTAGAACGAGTTACCGCCCGCTTTCTGACGGCGCAGCAGCGCCTCGACTGCGGGCTTGTTGAAGAATCCTCGATTTTCGGTCATGGAATCGAGGAGCAGATTTTCGTAGAACGCCGAAATTCTCTTATCGGCCCGGTACCACTGGTTGAAATGATGGTAGTTATCTCGATTATAAAATCGCAGACGACCGCCCGTTAGTCGCTCGGCGTAATATTTGACCTTATTTAAATTCGCCTTTAATTTCGACTTGAATGCCGACGGCGCCCTATAAAGATTAACCCCTGTTCCCTGGTATTGAATTGCAGCCAGCCCGGGAAATTTGGCTTTGAAATATTCGATGAAGAAGCGTCGAGCCAGCTTGTATTTCGGAGGAAGCTCCATATAGAAATCGATAAGGTCATCGTCATGCAGGGCGAAATGATCGTGCCGAATGTAGCGGTTGATGTCGACCTGGTCCATATAACGGACAAGACGGTTCCTGATGAAGAATATGTCTTTCTGGTTGTGAAAACCGTCGATATGAAGATATTTCGGAAACTCCTCCTCAAGGCTCGTCATATGATTCGATTTGAGCGTGACGCGGAAATCGGGCGAGAATAATGCGTAATATTCTTCAGTCAACGAGCCGCCGAAAAGGGAGCGGGCGATATTGCGAAGTTTATCGTCGAATCCCATATCCTCGACCAGATCGTAATCCCGGTAATATCCCCCTCCGAAATTTGTCGGTCCGCCGTAGATGCAATGCAGCGCTGTGGCGATTTCACCGATGTCGGCGT
>CAZDAH010000017.1:5269-20256 GCA_964503405.1 uncultured Ignavibacteria bacterium | reverse complement strand
CGAAATTTGTGGGACCTCCGTAGATGCCATTAAGGAAAATGGTTGATGATGCCGGCAGCCCGTATTGACTGGAAATACCCAGCAGTATTGCCGGGCTGGCTTCGGTCATTCCCTCGGACAGGAATACGAATTTCTCCATATGCTCTACAACCCAGCTTGGGTCTATTTGGATAAAATTGTAATGCTCCACTCCAAGAGCCGACGCGACTTTTCGGGCGATCCTGTGATCGAGGCAATTTCGCCTGCCGTGCGTGAAAGCTCGCGGCCCGGCCCCGGCCTCCAAGGCATGCGCCAGGATGAAGCGTGAATCGAGCCCGCCGGAGAGGGGGAGAATTATATTGTCGACGTCGCCGACCCGTTTGCGAATGATTCGCCGATATATAGAATCGGCTTTTTCGATCAGACCGGGAAGATCGTAATCGAGCGGTTTGCCGAAGTCGAAATCCCAGTATTTGCGGAATTCGACTTTATTTCCCTTGAATGAGATTATCCTTCCTCCAGGCAGAAATTTAACATCACGGAGAAAGGTCTTTTCTCCCAGGAGGTAATCGAAATTGAAATAATCGGCGGCGCCGGCCATATCCAATATCGCTTTGAAACCATCGTAAGCGAAAAAGGCCTTGTATTCGGCGGAGAACATAAAAATGTCACCGTCTTCGAAATAATACATTTGCCGATGACCCATGCGGTCGTTGCATAGGACGGCCTCGCGCTTTTTCAGATCGATCACCAGGGCGTTGAAGGAGCCGTCGATTTTTTCCGGCAGCCCGTATCCGTACTTTTCGTGGATGTCCAGAAGACGACTGGCCTTTCGCGTCGTCTGCACGGCCAGCCTCGAATCGACATTCTTCCAATCGTAAATATATCCCGAGAAGGCCGCCGCTTTCCCCGCGGATTGATCGACCAAAAACCGCTGCTCGTCCCGCCAGGGCAGGCCTATATTCCCCAAGCCGCACCATTCATTAGCAAAGGATTCACAGACATAATCGGAGTTGTGGGCCAGGCGCGACTCCATGGCTTCGATCAGAAGTTCATTGGCCTCTTTTGAACCGCTTTTCTTGTTAAAAAATCCGAATATACCCGGCATTCTCGTCCTTTCAAGGCGGAAACCAAGTCATTATCGCGATCGCCGTATTATTATCCCAACCGTTTCGAAAAAGCCAGAGTTTTCGATTGATGCCGGCAGACCCGTTCTTATCCAGCCTCCTGATTTTGCTTGAAAGTCAGATTCTCTTTATTTATACTCACGCCAAAAAAAGGAGCCTGGATGAAGGGTATAGTGCTCGCCGGGGGCCTGGGCACGAGACTTTCCCCCCTGACAAAAATCACCAATAAGCATCTTCTGCCAGTCTACGACAAGCCGATGATCTTTTATCCCATACAGACCCTGGTGAACGCTGGAATCAGGGAAATCATGGTTGTCACGGGCGGGAACAACGCCGGCGATTTTTTGAAACTCCTCGGCAACGGTTCGGAATTCGGGCTTAAGCATCTCAATTTTACCTACCAGGCGAAGGAGGGGGGAATCGCCGAAGCGGTGGGATTATGCGAGTATTTCGCCGAAGACGATAAGGTAGTTATCATGCTTGGCGACAATATAATAGAGACGAATATCAAAAAGGCGGCAGCCGATTTCAAAACACAAAAAGAGGGAGCCAGAATTTTCCTGAAGAAAGTGAAAAATCCCAGCGAATACGGGGTGGCTGAAGTTCTGGAGGGAAAGGTCTTGAGAATAGTGGAAAAGCCGAAAATTCCCAAAAGCGACCTGGCCGTCATCGGGGTATATATGTACGATAACAGCGTATTCGATATTGTCAAAACGTTGAAACCGTCGAAAAGGGGCGAATTGGAGATCACTGACGTCAACAACTCCTATATCGAACGGGGGCTGATGACTTATTCCATGCTCGACGGCGGCTGGGCTGACGCGGGCGAGTCGATTGAGGCCTACAACGACACCATCAATTTCGTCCGCAAACACGGCGCGAACAAACTCAATTAGACGGGAAGGAGTTATGAAACTGATAACTGGTGTTCATGCGAGACCGGTTAAGGTCATCCCCGATGAAAGAGGGAGGCTGGGTGAGATTCTCCGATCCGACAGCGATATTTTCAAAAAATTCGGGCAGGTTTATTTCACGACAGCTTATCCAGGGGTGACCAAGGCCTGGCATTATCATAAGATCCAGACCGATCATTTCTTCTGTGTCAAGGGGATGTGCAAGCTGGTCCTGTACGATTCACGGGAAGGATCGAAGACAAAAGGGATGATCAACGAGTTAATCATCGGGGAGCATAACCCCATGCTGGTGGTCATTCCGCCTTTGGTCTACCATGGATTCAAAGGTATCTCCACGGACGAGGCGGTTATGGTCAATGTCCCCACCGAGACTTATAATTACGAGAATCCCGACGAGTACCGCATAGACGCCCACAGCGATCAGATCCCATACGATTGGGCCCGGAAGGACGGATGAAGTTGAGGATTCTGGTCACCGGAGGGGCCGGGTTCATCGGCTCCAATTTCATTCACTTTCTGCTGAAAGAACGTCCCGATTGGCAGATCATAATCTTCGACAAACTGACCTATGCCGGCAATCTGGCCAACCTGGAGGCAGCCGAGGGAAATCCACGTTATACGTTCGTGAAGGGTGATATCTGCGACCCTATGGATGTCGGCCGAGTTTTCGAATCGAAATTCGATTACGTGGTCAATTTCGCCGCCGAATCGCATGGCGACCGCTGCCTATACGATCCCGGCGTCTTTCTGAAAACGAATATTTTGGGCGCCCAGGTTCTGCTCGAGCATTCCCTGAAAAACGGCGTTAAACGTTTCCTGCAGATCTCCACCGACGAGGTATACGGTTCTTTGGGAGACGACGGTTTTTTTTCGGAAATCAGCCCCATGGCTCCCAATTCCCCTTACGCTGCCAGCAAAGCATCGGCCGACCTGCTGTGCCGGGCGTTCCACAAAACATTCGGCATGCCGGTGCTGGTCACGCGGGCAGGAAACAATTACGGGCCTTATCAATTTCCGGAGAAACTGATTCCGTTTTTTCTGACCAAGGCCCTCAACGACGAGCCGTTGCCGTTATACGGCGACGGTCTCAATGTCCGCGACTGGCTCCATGTGACCGATCACTGCGAGGGGATATTGACCGTTCTGGAAAAGGGAAAAGACGGCGAGAGCTACAACATAGGCGGAGGAAACGAGCGGACCAATCTCGAGATCACAAGAACGATTCTGAAGATAGTCGGCAAACCGGAGAGCCTGATCAAATTCGTTATGGATCGTCCCGGCCACGATCGCCGTTACGCCCTCGATTTCGGGAAAATCAAGAGCGAATTGGGCTGGCAGCCGAAAATGAACTTTTCCGAAGGGCTGGCCACGACCATCGACTGGTATCGCCATAACGAAAAATGGTGGCGCGATATTGTAAGCGGCGAGTATATGAAATTCTACGAGCTTCACTATAAGGAGCGGCGTTGAAAAGGGCGCTGGTGACCGGGGCAGCAGGGTTGCTGGGACAGAATCTCGTCGCGAAATTGGCAAACTCATTTGTGGTCGAGGCCCTTGATATCGCCCAAAATCCGTTCGAATCCCAGCCAAACCTCTCTTATAAGAAATCGGATTTGACTGATTTCGAATCCGTCAAACCAGGCATAGACGAGTTCAGTCCCGATATTATTTTCAACTGCGCCGCCTATACCGATGTCGACGGCTGCGAGAAGAATCGACAGCTCGCCCACGATCTCAATGTCGGCGTGGTCAAGCGCCTGTTGACGACATCATTCGGTAGAATCGTCCAGTTTTCCACCGACTATGTATTCAACGGCGAAAGCGGGCCGTACTCAGAGACAGACCCGGTCGATCCCGTCGGGTATTACGGGGCGACGAAGCTTGAATCGGAGCGGCTTATCCGAGAATCATCGCGCGCATATCTGATTGTTCGCACCAACGTCCTGTTTGGAACAGGCCCGAACATTCGTCCCAATTTCATCACCTGGCTGATTGAAAAACTCAAGGCGGGAGAAAAACTGAAAATTGTGACCGACCAGTTCAATAATCCCATTCACGCGGCCAATCTCGCCGACGCTGCAATTGAGGGAGGCGCGGGCGATGTCAGGGGTTTGCTGCATCTCGGTGGAGCGAGCTATCTGTCCCGCTATGAAATAGCCATGAAAACCGCCGAACATTTCGGTCTTGACGCAAGTTTAATCCAACCTATAATGACGTCGGACCTGGGGCAAACCGCTAAAAGGCCTTTAAGGGGCGGTCTTAAGATAGACCTGGCTCGATCGAAATTGAAAACGAGATTGCTCGGATTCGATGAAGCTTTGGATCTGATGAACTGACGATGAAAATAAAGTGGAAAATAATCCTGACCGTCTCCCTCCTGGGCAATCTTGGTGTGCTCTACGTGGGATGGAAGGGATTGGAATATCGCGCGCATATCAACGAATTTCTGGAGAAATATACTTACGTGGTGGAGGAGTTTTCCGGCAGAAGCAGATATCGCGATGCCAACAGAGAGCTTCCCGCCGATGATTCCGAGGGCGGAAGAATCGTCTTCATAGGCTCGCAGATCACGGCCAACTGGGATCTCGGGCGGTATTTTGCGGGTTATCAGACGGTAAACCGGGGGATCTCGGGTCAAAGGGTGGCGGGCTATCTCCTCCGTATCGCCCCGGACGTCGTAAAGCTTAAGCCAAAGGCAGTGGTTGTTGAATTCAGCTCTTATAACTTCCGCCCCGAAAATAGTGTTGAGGAGATTCGAGATTATATGGCCACTTTCGGGGACATTGCCGGGGCAAACGGTATTCAACCAATATTTACAACTGTCGTGCCGGTTAGATCCGATTTCTATGTCGACGAAATCGGCGATTATTCAGTGCCGGACAGCCTGGAAGTGTACAATGATTGGCTCAGAGCTTATTGTCTGGAAAGAGAATACCCGCTGGTAGATTTCCATTCCCTGTTGGCGGACAGCGATGGCAACCTTCTCGAGGACGTTTCCGCCGGCCAGATTCTGTTGAATGACAGAGGATATGAAATTATCTCACAGGCTGTACGCGAAAAGCTGAAGGATATAGCTCGGTAAATCATTGACAATCAATAGGTTTGCTCGAATCATCAATTGTCGGCTGCTCGATTCGAACGCTATTGGAGGCTCGGCTTGACAATGATTCCGGTAAACCGTAGCTTTTCCGATATAGATAGAGGAGGATTAGAATGAGAGGTATGGCCACGATCGTTTTCATATTATTGACAATCGGCTGTGTTGTTGGGGCTTTTTTCGCGTATAAGACGCTGCGATTGAAGGCGGAAGTCAAGATGTGGAGAGGTTACCATGATGACGCAGTGGCCCGGCTCGAAAGTCTCAAAATCGACTTTGCCCAGGTATCAGTTTATAGGACTGACAATGAGCGGCTTTTGAACGAGACAACCCTGGAGCAGCGAAAGACAATGACCGTCCTGTTCGGGGCCTCCATAACCAAGAGATGGGATACGGATGGATATTTCCCCAACCAGGGGATAATTAACCGCGGAGTGGGCTCGCAATCGGATACCCAGCTACTGGCCCGTTTCTCCAGCGATGTATTGCAGTTGGATCCCGGGCGGGTTGTCTTGAAAATCTGTTCCGGTAATTTCAATCCGCAAGCGGATCCGGAGGTGATCTGGGACGAGTTCGAGACTATGGCGATCACGGCTGAGAGCCGGGGAATCAGGCCGCTGCTGGCGACAGTTATTCCCGCCACCAGGGAGGCGGAGGAGTTTGAGGGATACAGCATGGCTTCAGAGATAAGTAAGTTCAACGATCGAATTAGAAATTTCGCGGCCGATAGAGGATTTGCGGTTGTGGATTATTATCAAGCCTTGGCCGACAGCGATGGTTGCCTGCCCGGCGACGTGGCCCGGGATACAATTCATCCTAATAATAAGGGATACGAGGTTATGGCCTCGGTATTGGGGCCGATTCTGGAGCGGTAAGCCGCGAAGAGCTCTCATGATGACGGAATTTCTCGATCTGACCAAAGTCAATGATCCCGACGATAATATCGAGGAACAGCAGGGGTACATAATCCGCGACGGCAAGCACCTGTTTTACACCTCGTACGCCCCGAAGGGAAGCGCTGAAATCGGTATTGTCCTGGTCAGCCCGTTCGCCGAGGAAAAGGTCAGGACCCTGCGAATCTTCGTATCCTTATCCAGGGCGCTGGCCAAACTGGGAATGACGGTATTGTATTTCGATTATTTCGGCGACGGAGACAGCGAGGGGAATTTCGAGGAGGCGACATTCGAAGATCGCCTGGCCGATATAAAGGGGGCGGTGAATTTTGTCAAAGAAAATGGTGCGGTCAACGTCGGTCTCCTCGGGTTGCGCTGGGGAGCAACTCTCTCGGCTCTGGCCGCCGACATGGTCAATCCGGCATTCCTCGTACTATGGGAGCCGATTGTCGATACCGAGCGATACTTCTTCGATCATCTCCGTTCCCATATAGCGTCACAAATGCTCCTGGAAGGGAAAGTAATCAAGAATCGTGAGGCGCTCGTGGAGGAACTGGAAAAAGGCGGAATGATCACGGTCGAGGGGTACAATATCGACGGCGGCTTTTTTATTGAAGCCAGGGAAAACGGACTTGCCGGACGGGAAATGAAGTATGACGGACAAACCCTGATCGTCCAGATAGCCCGGAATACGGAGAAAATCAGGAAGGACCTGGATGGCCTTAAAGAGGTTTTTGCCTCCGCTGAGATAGCGGCCGTGATCAAGGAGTTCGAGTGGGAGAAAACCGAGACCTGGAATCCCGCGCCGGCGGGGCTATTCAACGCTACTTTCGAGTTTCTTGCCAAACATCGATTTGTGAAAATAGACCGCCAAAAGGTCTGACCTCCGCCGCGGTCGACGGGATTATCAGATGTCAAAATTGATTGTCGCCATAATCAGTTGGAATACGCGGGATTTGACCGAAAACTGCCTGCGCTCGCTTCTCAACGATATAAATGGCATGGATTTCGAGATATGGGTCGTGGATAATAATTCGTCCGACAATTCCGTGGAGATGATAAAATCGATGTTTCCCGACGTCAAACTGATCGGGAATAAGGAGAATGTCGGCTTCGCCCGGGCCAACAACCAGGTCCTGCGTGAAGCCAAAGGTGATTATTTTCTGCTTTTGAATTCCGATACCGTAGTCCCGCCCGGTTCTCTCAGGGGCTTGTGGAACTATATGGACGACAACCCGCAGATTGCCGCCCTGGGACCTAAACTTAAGAACGCGGAAGGTGTCGTTGAGAGACCGTTAAAACCGTTGCCCTCGCTTCTCGGTGAATTGCGCTATTGTCTGGTGAACCATTTTTTCCCGTTCGGAAGATTTTTCGAGTCACTATTCAGCGGCAATAAATTCATCCCGTCGAAAACCGTAAGGTCCGAGGTTTTATCGGCCGCTTGCCTGGTGATCCGAAAAGAGGTGATCGAGGAAGTCGGCGGCTTATCGGAAGAATACTTTCTATTCTCCGAGGAAAACGATTTCTTCTATCGCATGGCGGGGCGCGGTTTCCGTGGCTACTACAATCCCGATATCGAGATAATTCACCTGATCGGAAAAAGCCGGGGCAAACGAGGCAATATCGATTCGGAAAAAAATTTCCTGAAAAGCCGCCGATTGTATTTCAAGAAATTTCACGGACGCGATTTAATCATGTTCTCGGCCATCTATTATTTCTTTTTGACTTGGTCCTATCTGGCTGCAATTCTCAAGAAAGCGCTGGGTGGAAACGCCGAGTATCCGAGACTCTACAGGGAATTGTTGAAAACGCTGTCAGGGGTTGAATGAATTGAAAAAGGCCCTGGTCGTATCGTACGTATTTCCCCCAATGGCCGCCGTGGGAGGGCAGAGAGTAGTCGGCTTCTGCAAGTACCTCCCCGAGTTCGGCTGGAAACCGGTCGTATTAACCGTTAAGAAAGGCGTTAACTCGTCCTGGGATTATTCGCAACTGGAGAGTGTCAGGGAGATTACCACCTACAGGTCTATTTCTTTCGAACCGGCCATAAGGCGAGCCGTCAAAGATAAATCGAAAATAGTGTACTCAAAAGCGGTTGACTCACAGGCCGCTTCGAATGAGCGCCTGTCGCTGGCGAGAAGAATCAAGCGATTTGTAAAATATCTGATCTCTGTGCCCGATTTTGCCATATTCTGGATACCGTTTGGGATTGTTCGAGGGCTGAGAGTCATCCGCATGGAGAAAATCTCGGTCATCGTATCGACGTCTCCGCCAGTCTCCTCTCACATCATCGCGTCGATACTGGCCCGCATCACCGGCCTGCCTCACGTTGCCGATTTCCGCGATCTATGGACTTTGAATCACGTTTATCATGAAAACCGCTACCCTGAATACGTCAAGAAATACGACCGTTTCTGGGAAAGATTCGTCCTGCGGGGCGCCGACTGGGTAACCACCGCCTCGCCTGGATTCACTGGTCAGATGAAGGAACGGTTTAATCAAATCCTCGGCGATAGAGTTTGGACGATAACCAACGGTTTCGATTACGGCGAGATCGCCCGGCAGGATAAACCGAGCGTGAATAATGACGGCTTCATGCGGTTCTTGTATGCTGGATCGCTCTACAGCCAGTTCAATCCGGTTTTCTTTTTGGAATCTCTTGCGGATTGGCTGAAAAATAACATGACCAGAAAGGTAAGGTGCGATTTTTACGGCGACAGCGATTACGATTACAGCCGGTATGCCGCCGAACTCGGATTAGGAGATGTCGTCTTCTTCCACAGGTATAAGAGCAGAAGTGAGCTTCTGCCGATGTTGTCCAGGGCCGACTGCCTGCTGCTTTTCCTGGGATTCGATCCGAGCTGTGCCAATGTCATACCGGCCAAGCTGTTCGAATACATGGCGTCGGGAAGGCCCATACTGGCCCTTGCGCCGCGCGGTGTTACCGCCGATATTATATCCAGGTACGAGGCCGGATACGCGGTCACCGGTTCGGACAAGAAAACACTGATAAAGTGTCTCGACAATCTGTATGACCGCGGGAAGACTTATGAAATGGGCGGGGAATTGCGTTATATCGATGAGTTTGACAAGAAGCGGCTGACCGGACGCCTGGCCGAATTGCTGGACAGGGTAGCCGGAGTTTCCCGGGAAATGCGCGCGTCCGGGATCGGACGCAAGGTTTAATAGAATGAGCGAAAGATTAATTGGCGGCGAACAAAAGGAGATCATCAGTCTCCGCACCCTGCTGATACTGGGGCTGATCGGCGTTTCGGTAATAATGGGGCTGGCTATCCTGAAGTTAAACCCGCTGATTCCCCTTGCCGGGATTATCGCGATCGTAGCCGGTCTCATGATTGTGAAATACGATTATTTCGGGCTGTTGCTATATTTTGTCATATTCATGACCCGCCCGGCGGAAACCTATCCGGCGCTGGGTCCCTTGAGGATCGAGTTTGTGTTGGGCGGTTCCATCGCCTTTCTGACATTAATAAAGAATAAATACCGTTTTGGGACTTTCTCGATTCCGAACAGTCGGATCAACCTCGATTTTCTCCTTTTCCTCGGGGCTATTGCCCTTTCCTTTTTCTTGTCGTCATGCAAGACATGCACTATAGATCGCTTCCAGGAAATGGTAAAAATGGGAATATTTTATCTTTTGATCATCTTGATAGTGGATTCAAAGAAACGACTCGAAATTTTCCTTTGGGCTTTCATAATCCTGATAGCCAGAATAGCAGTCGATGTTACCATGGGCTTTTACGGCGGGAAGGCGGTGTACAACCAGGGGGTACTGAGAGCAACCAGCGAGAACTCAGTCTCCGACAATTTCAATGGCATAGCCATTACCCTCAACACGACCTTCCCATTTGTTTATTATTTATTTTTGCATTATCAGCGAGTCTGGAAAAAACTGGTCCTTGGTGGCTTGCTGGGGCTTTTTGTGGTCACCATGGCTCTAACCGGGTCACGCGGCGGGCTGCTGGGATTTCTTGCCATTCTGGGATGTATATGGTGGATGTCCAGGAATAAAGCGCTCGGAATTGTCGCCATCATCGTATTTTCCATAGTCGGCTGGTTTAATATCAGCGAGAATCGTCGTCAAAGGTACGAGACCATTTTTAGTTCCGATCTCGACGCCTCTTCCCAGGGTCGGGTCGACGCCTGGATAGACGGCACCCTTTTGTTCCTGGAAAGACCGCTGACCGGAGTTGGCGCCGGCGGTTTTCTACAAGCGAGGGTCGACAGGTTCGGCGTTTACCTCGATCCGCATAACCTTTATGTACATGTTTTCGCCGAACTGGGCATAATAGGCGGATTTGTATTTTTCTTTATGTTCCTAAAAGACCTGTTCAGAATAAATCGCAAAATAATACCGCAATTTGATTAGAGGGGTTCGCCTCACGCCTTATTGGTTCCTTTCGCCAGAGCGACTATTATTGCCTGTATTTCGCTTCTGGTAACCGGCATATTCGCTCATTCTACCTACAGATATACATGGTACATTCTTGCGGCGCTTACAGTTGTTTCCGAACAGTTTGTCCGTCGATATGAGCTTGCCGGGATGTCTCAAGAGGCCCCTTCCGAGTTATCGACGCTTTCCGCGGGAAAATCGGCACAGGGTGACTTAGCCTGATGGAGATGGCCATGTATTCGGGTTTGATCAGAAAGACCTCATTGCCTTACGTGCTCGGGCGCGATGACCGGAAATCCGCCATCAAATTCCGGAAGAATGAAGAATATCGAAGAAAGCCAATACTGGCCGTTTTCGCTGCCGCGTCAGGATAATTTATCAGAAAAAAAATTGAGAACGCCGAAAATGAAGCTTCGCCTGAATCGTCGCCGGACGCCGAATTGCGGCCGGGCAAGGGCTGACGCTTCGCGGAGACCTTATTGTACTCCTGGTTGCTAAGAAAAGCGCTTCTTCCGTACGCGCTGAGACGCGACAACCGCGAATCCGCGCTGCGATACTGGAAAGAATATGAAGCCAGCCAGTTCTGGCCGGCCGCGAAACTCCGTGATTATCAATGGCAGCGACTGAAATCACTTCTCCGTTACAGCTACGAGAATTGCCCTTATTACAAAGACATTTTTCGGGAAAGAGATCTGACTCCTGAATCATTCAACGATTTCAACGATCTTCAAAAACTCCCTCTACTGACAAAGGATATTATTTTCGAACAGGGAGACAGGCTCCTGTCGTCGGATATGGACGCGAAAGACATGATGAAATTTCCCACTGGCGGGACGACAGGGCAACAGGCGTTCATGCATAGAGACCAGGACAGCTTCAATCGGAAACTGGCTATTGAATGGCGTCACGAAGCATGGATGGGGAAAAGACCATGCGATAAAATGGCCTACTTTTGGCCAGCTCATATCGATATACACCATGAAGATTCTCTCAAGTCGAAGTTGAAGAACCGCCTCATTCTCAGGCAACTGATCTTCAACGCAGGATCGATCAACAGGGATATCGCGCTGCGCTTTTATAACAAGTTGAAGCGATTCAAGCCGGGATTCCTGAAAGTATTCCCGGCTTCATTCTATATCTTCGCGGAGTTTCTTGAAGTCAGCGAACTAAAGCCGTTTGCCTTTAAGGGAATAATGTCGTGTGGCGAACCTCTTTACGATTTCCAGCGCCAAAAATTCGAGTCGCTTTTCGCCTGCCCCGTATTCGACATGTACGGAGCCAGGGAAGCTGGAAACACTTCCTCAGAATGTTCGGCCCACAAAGGCATGCACATAGCCTCGGAGATAGCCTATGTCGAGTTTTTGTCCAACGGCAAGCAGGTGGATTATGGGCAGGAAGGAGAAATTGTAATAACCGATCTGACGAATTATTGCATGCCCCTTATCCGCTACCGTATTGACGATTTCGGAATTCCGTTGAAAGATCCCTGTTCGTGCGGACGATCTTTGCCATTGATGGGCGCAGTTGTGGGACGCCTGTCCGATGACTTCTGGGGTCCCGGAGGCACCAAGCATAACGGGACTATGTTAGCGTATCACCTGACTGTCGTCGAAGAGGGGATAGCTATAGGGCAGGTGCAATTTATCCAGAAATCGTTGTCGACATTTCTGGTCAGGGTAACCCGAAAACCGGAGCCTGCGTCTGCCACCTTCGAATACCTTGCCCGGCGGATGAAGGATATACTCGGCGACAGCATAGATATCTCTTTCGAGGTTGTCGATCAGATACCCAGGGAGAAATCGGGCAAGATAAGATATGTCAAATGCGAAATGGATCCGCCGCCCTTTTAAGATTTACCCGGGCAAGCGGATATTAATTCGATCAGATGCCTGGCCCTTGAATCCCATGAGTTTTCCCTTGCGAGATTAATTCTTGCTTCCCTTTTCTCAAAGCTGTCAGATCTCATGGCCAGATCTATCAGATTCACGAATTCGTCTTTGTTCCCAGCCAGATAAAGATAATCGGAATATTTCGCGAGTTCCGGTAATGAAGTGGAGACCACCGGAATTCCCAGAGCCATATACTCGAGGAACTTCAACGGATTGACGGCTTTTGTCAGTTCGTTGATTTCAAAGGGAATTATTCCCACGTCGAATCCTGACGCGGTCTCAGGCAGCCTGCCGTAGGCGATCGGGCCGATCAGTTCTATATTATCGAATCTCCGAAGACTGCTTAAATCGCGGTCGGAACCGCCGATCAGCCTGATTTTCCACTGCGGATTTTGCGCGGCTATGCTCTCGATCAGGGCGAAATCTATCCACTCGCTCAGGTAGCCGAAAAACCCGATAACCGGCCCGCTGTCTTCACGCGTTTGCGGCTGCCTGCGGGGAAGATGGAAGTGATTGAAATCGACGCCGTGCGGAAAATAAACGAGTTTACTCCTGGCGGACCGGAATTTTTCTTCGAGGTACTCGGCGGTATAAAGCGTCAGGTCGCAGGAATCATTCAATTCGTCTTCCATCCGTTTTACCAGGCCGCCGTCTACTCCGGGAAACTGCGTGAAATCGTCGACGCAATAATAAATCTTAAAGGACTGAGGATGATCCCTGTAGAAATCTCCCACGTTCGGCAGGGAGCTCATAAGCGCGTATTTTTCGAATTTCATCTCATCAAGTGAATTCCCGACGCTTTTTCGTACCATGAACCGATTTAGCCGGCGAACCAGCCCGAGATTATTGAAGGGCAGTATGATCGGTGAAATCACGCGAAGGTTCGCCGTGCCTTCGGGGGTCCCGGCTGTATCCGGCCGCTTGAACCAGGATACGATTTTTCCCACCGATCTTTTCAGATCGTATAATGTGACCGACGGTTTTCTGTAGCCGATGGTATTGACCCAGATCACTCTATGCTCGGGCAGAAGTTTTCGGAATAGGTGCTCGCAGCTACTGGGGTGCCTACCCCAATCGTCGGAAAAAACAACGAAATTCATACTTGCGTTTGCCGGGCCGTCAACGATTAATATCCTCTAATCGCTCCGATACCCGCTCGTAATATTGTTCCAGAGGTTCGACCTCTGTTTTCACCTTCAGACCCAGATGGGAACGCAGGATATTGATTATCCTCAGTGACGCTTTGCCGTCGCCGTAAGGATTCTTTATCACCGCGATCCCGCGGTATTTCTCGGAGTCGGTCAGAAGTTCGCTCACGCTATCGACTATCAATGCCCTGTCGGTTCCGACAAGCCTGGCGATTCCCGCCTCGACCCCTTCTGGACGCTCGGTCTCGCTGCGCATCACCAGCACCGGTTTATGGAACGTGGGGGCCTCTTCCTGGATACCGCCGGAATCGGTCAATACTATCGCTGCCCGCTCAATGGTTTTTACCAGGTCGAGGTAATTGAACGGTTCGTGCAGTTCCACTGCGGGATTATCCTTGAGAATCGCGTAAACTGTATTCCTGACGTTTGGATTGGGATGCACAGGGAAGATGATTTTTATGTCGTCGAATCTTCCAGTAAGGTCGTTTATGGCCTCGCAAATATTGATCATGGGCTGCCCGAAATTCTCCCGTCGATGCGCCGTCACCAGGATCTTTCTCATCCTGGAATCCTCGCCATTCTCAAGCGGCCTGCCGAATTTATCCGATTGAATCAGATTCCGCAGCGAATCGACCACCGTATTCCCGACATAGTGAATGGTCTTTTCATCCACCGATTCTGATATCAGATTCTGCGCGGCTCTCAAAGTGGGGACAAAATTAAAGGCGGCGAATCGGCTTATTATCTGACGATTAATTTCCTCGGGATGCGGGAAATAGATATTATTGGTCCGTAGACCGGCTTCCACGTGCCCTACCGCAATCTTGTGGAAATACGATATCAGCCCGCCCATGGCCGCAGTGATGGTATCCCCTTGCACCAGAACGACGTCCGGCCGGATCTTATTCAACACCGGCTCAAAATTTTCGGCCATTTTGGAGGCGACGTAGCTGACGCTTTGATCCGGTTTCATGATGTCCAGATCGATTTCGGGCTCGATATCGAATTCCTCCAAAAACTGATCCGACATTTCGCGATGCTGGCCTGTGGACAGTACGATCGATTTCACATCTTCATATTTTTTCAAGGATCTGATGACCGGGGCCAGCTTGATGATTTCCGGCCTGGTGCCCATCACAGTAAGTATCTTTTTCATTCGAGAATCCTGTCGGGAATAGATTTTGCGAGAACCTATCTCAGTATCGGAAAACCGATTGCGTTCTTATGATTACGCGGGGAAGGCAAATTACGTCGGCCCGCCGGAAACACGCAGGTATCGATACTATTTTTTTTCCTGAGTCAAATGGCTTTTCCTTGGCGAAAGTCTCTTTCGAGCAGGGCGTTGATTATTTCAGACAGTCTGGCCGCCTGGATCTCGTAGCTGTATTTGCTTTTCAGCTTGGAATACCCCGCGTTTCCAAGGGTCTTCATCCTCTCCTTGTTTCGCAGCCCCTCCAGTATGGCCGCTCCCAATTTCACATGATCGTTCGAATCAACCAGGATGCCGTCGATACGATGGTCGATCACTT
>CAZDAH010000017.1:0-5259 GCA_964503405.1 uncultured Ignavibacteria bacterium | reverse complement strand
ACTGACCAGAAAATCGAGCCGTCGATAAACCCGGTCCATATCGTCGGCAAAACCCATGAAACGAACGATATCGTCTAAACTCAGTTCGGAAGCCAATTTCTTCAGGTTTTCTAGCTCTGTACCACGGCCATAGATCTCCGCAGTGAAATCTCCCGCTTCCCCAACGATCCCGGCCAATGCATTAATAAAATTATGCAGGCCTTTTTCGAAACTCAATCTTCCCACCACCCCGATAATCGGCCTTTCGCTGACCGAAGCGTCGTTTACCGATTCGACCCTGTCCAACTCGATAGCGTTGTAGACAACCTTAATTCTCTCTTTCGGCACTCCTATCATCGCCAGCCGGTCGGCGTTGGCCAGGGATACGGTCACGATTGATTTTATTCTTCTCAGGGCAAATCTATCGATCGAATTATAGAATCTTATCTTGAGATCCTCCCGGGTCCAGCCGTGAAAATAAGCTATATGCGGGATCCTCCTGCTGATTCCTGACAGTACGGTATAGAGATTCGCCTTGTAACCGTGAGTGATAATCAGGTCGATTCCATTGTTTTCGATTAGCGCCCTGATGCGGGAGGGTATTTTCGGATCGACTATAAAATTCTCATCGATCCTCTCTGCCCGATAACCCCGGTTCTGCACGGATTCGAGGAACGCGTTTTTATTGCCTTTCCTTACGAAAGAGGCGCCGACGAAATCGAATCCGGTCAGGTATTTCATCTGCTTTAGTATCATCCTCTCCGGACTTCCCATGAAATCCGAACCTATTATAATCGCGACTTTCGGTTTACGCCTCATCGTCCCAACCTGGCCGGGCAGCCAATCGTTTGATTCGAAATTCACGTATTTCGAAAGTTCGGCGTAAATACAAATCCTGCCGCCGATTCCGAATCCAATCGATGTTATCAAGTTTGCGCGGTTTCTCCATCCTATTGAGAATCAATAAATTGACTATTATCGATTCCTTGCCGTTATGAAGCGAATCTATCATAATCGCCCGGCCGATTCAATAGCAAACTTCTGGACACTTGTTTGCGGGCCGCGAGCGCTCATTCCGATCGGTTTATTGTCCTCATTCAAGCGTCCGCCTAACGGCGTTACCGCCTCTAAAATTCTTGCTTAAAATATCCGCCTATATTAGATTCTCCCGGCTCGAGGGCCAAGGGGGATCGCTCAAGGCGATACGGAGGTCGCCTTATCCCGTTGTCGGACAATCAATTTTGACGGGGCGCGGGCTTCGCCGACGGGTTCCCCTCATATTCTGACAGAAAAATTTCCGGTTTGATGGCGAGAAAACCGATAATAAAAAGTAACAGGCGAATCGTGTTCAGGCGCATATTGCCGGAAGCTACGGATCTTGCCGATTCGCCGGTTCGAACCGACAACTGTACCGGCTCGGCGAACCTCGGGGAGAAAAAATGACCGATCTGAATAAGCATTCCATCCTCCATCTGCTGGATTCTGAGTTTTTTGGAATCACCGAAAGGCACTTAGCAGGGCAATTCGAGCATATCGAGGATTTTTTCTGCTCGTGCGCCTCGTTTAAAAGACCGGAACGGGACAACGGCTTTCTGCGCGAAATGCGCAGGCTAAAATACGCCGCTTTTGAGATCGAGGAGCGCAAACACAATGACCGCAGAATTCCCGGAAAAATCAGAAAATTGCTGAAATCGAACGGAATAGACCTTCTCGTGACTCACGACTACAGATCCAACCTCTACGGCTATAAGGCCGCGAAAAAAATCAGGGTTCCTCATATCGCGTATTTTCATGACCGCGGCGAGGAGGGAATAAAGGCGAGATTCGAAAACTTTCTCAATAGAAGAATCATGAAGAAACTCGAAAGGATAATAGTAGACTCCCAATTTTGCGCGAAGAAGCTGGCCGACGGCGGAATTCCCCGGAATATGATCAAAATCGTCAACAACGCCGTCGAGACAGATCTTGATCACCCCTGGGAGCGGAGTCAAAACGCTATTCCGGTCGTTGGATTCGCAGGCAAGCTCAATCAAAACGAAGGTGTTCATGTTCTGTTGAAAGCCCTCTCCGTTGTCAAAAAAAAGAATCGGGATTTCAAAGCGGAAATCCATGGAGCCAGTCCGTCCAGGGGAAAGCTTCTCAAGTTATGCGGCAGGCTCGGGCTAAATGATATTGTCTGTTTCATGGATTCGAAAGCAAGCCCGAGCGAGATCTATGGCGCGATCGACTTTCTGGTGCTTCCCTCTTTGAAGGAAATCGGATCTTTGAATATCCTCGAGGCTTGGGCCCACGGCATCGGGGTTATCGCTTCCAGGGCGTATGGCGCCGCGGAGTTGATCGAAAACGGCAAAAGCGGTCTGCTCACCGAAATCGGCAGCGCAGGCGATCTGGCCGACGCCATTCTGCGCGCTCTCGACGATCCCTATCTGATGATTAATTTCGGAAAGGCGGGATTTGTTCTGGCCAGGGAGAAATACAATTTCAATTCTCAGGCCGAACGCCTGACTGAAATTTACAATGAGCTTCTCGGATCGGGCAATGCGTGAGATCGCGAAAAAGTTGATTTACTCTCTTATCTTCATTTTTGGAATCCACTTACTTGTCAAAAAGCTCTGTAGCCGTCGAGCGCTGATCCTAATGTACCACGGTCTTACCGAAAGCGGCAGTCGCGACGAATGGACTCAGCTTCCGGCCCCCGTCTTCGAAAAGCAATTGAGGTATATTTCCAGGACCCTGAACCCGGTGAGCATGGATGACGCTGTCGAATACCTGGCCGGTCGAAAAGAGTTGCCACCCAACCCCGTCGTGGTCACATTCGATGACGGCTATGAGAGCAACTACTCGACCGGGCTGGAAATTCTGAAAAAATATAATGTTCCTGCTATCGTATTCCTGACATCGTCGTTTATCGGCACCGAGGAGGGGGGCGGCAAACTTCTCTGGTTCGACCTCGTTTACGATATCATCGCGGCATGGAAAGCCGACACGCTTGATCTTTGCGAACATGGCCTCGGAAGGCACGATTTGAGAGGCCACGGAAGTAAAGCCCGCGCAGCGGAGGCCATAGCGGAATCGTTGAAAAAGTGGGACCGCGATAAACGAGCCGACTTGATAACCGAGCTAATGAAAAGGCAAGTACCGGAATCGCGGTCATGTCACCGCGGCGCCACCTGGGAGCGCGTTAGGAACTCGCACCCGCTCTTGACATCTGGAGCGCACACTATTAATCATGAGATACTTTCCAACCTCAACAGGGACAGCGCGCGTAGAGAGATAGCGGGTTCGAAGCATGAAATCGAGAAGAAAACCGGAATGCCGACCAGGTTCTTCGCCTACCCCAACGGCGGAGCCGGCGATTACACCGCCGAAACTGTCCGCATCGTTTCAGAATGCGGATTCCACGCTGCGGTTACCACGGTCGAGGGGTTTAATCAGAGAGGCGATGATTTGCTCGAGCTGAGAAGGATCGGGGTGGGATCGGATACGGGAATGCTCTGGTTCAAGATGGCTGTAACCGGGACAATTGACCTGTTGAAGAGGATCGGACTTTAATCTGCCCGGCAGGTCGGCATCGAAGTCTTCGTCCCTGAAGAGGTTTGCAGATTGAATATTCAAATAATCACCGACTTTCGCGATTTTGACGCGCTTGAACCGGAATGGAATACCGCTCTGCGAAACAGCAGGGCCGACAATCCGTTCTTGAGATTCGAATGGCTGAAATCGTGGCTCGATACCTATAAGGACGATATCGAACTGCTCACCATAGTCGCCTACGACAACACCGGCCTGATCGGCGCGGCTCCATTCGTAATCGACAAGAAAGGACGGCTGGTGTTTATCGGATATCCCCTGGCCGATTACAGCGATATCATTATCGTCATCGGCAAAGAAGACGCGTGGAGCGCAATGCTGGACGCGATTTTTGCCGGTGGAAAACGCCGGAGGAAGATAATCCTCGACCAGCTTCGGCAAGACGGGATAACGGCGACTTCGCTTCCTCGTTATCTCGCCGTGCGGAGAATACCGTTCAGAATCGAAGCCTCCGATCAGTGCCCGGCCATGGTCCTCGATGATATCGAGCAGGCCCGAAAAATTTATTACAAACGAAATATCAATACCTATGTCAACTGGTTCAACAAGCAGGGGGATTTTCATTTCAACCAGTACGACGACACCCAAGAGGCTTTGGAGCGGCTCGACGATCTTTTCGCGCAGCATCGCCGTCGACGAGATACTACACCATTTCCCAGCCAGTTCGAGGACGATAAGACAAGGTCGTTTTTCAGGAAATTCGTGGCCGCGATGAATCCAGCTGGAATAGTCAGGCTGTTCAGCCTTTCGCTCGACGATGCGTTTCCGGCGCTGTATATCGCGTTTGATTACAACGATCAGCTCTATCTCTACACGACCAGTTTCAATATAGATTACGCTAAACGTTCGCCCGGGCAAGTTATTCTGCGATACCTCTTCGATTACGCGGTCGAGCGGGGAATCAAGCGGCTCGATTTCGCCCGCGGCGACGAGGGATACAAGGATCGTTTCGCCAACGCAGTTCGGCAAAACGCAAGAATCATTGTCTACAATAACGCCCTCTCCAAAACGGCCGCCGATCTTTTCCATCGGTTCAGATATTCGAAAATTGTGGACATTTTATATCGTAATCGGTATATTCAAAGCGCGAAGCATGCCTTTTTGTACTATAAACGAAAGGCCGGTTTGGGAGCGGCAATCTCAAAATCGTTGCACTCACTGACCAATCCGGGAAAGCGGGTTTGATTCGCGCGTGCCTAAAATCAAAATTCTGTTCATGATCGATTATCTCACAGCCGGCGGGGGTACGGAGAATCAGCTGAAGATCCTGATTTCAAACCTCGATCGAAACAGGTTCGAGCCGTTCCTGGTAACCCTCTCCCGCCTGACCGGTTGGTCGGAGCTGCCGTCGTATCACGATCCCGGATGCGAACATATCTGCCTTGGAGTGAGAAGAATCGCGTGTCCCAAAACTATATTCGACATACTCAGGTTGACCCGCCTGATCAGAAAGAAAAAATTCGATATCGTGCAGACTTATTTCGTCGACGCCAACGTCATCGGGGTGATTGCCGGTACTCTCGGAGGCTGCCGCAACATCATCGTCAGCCGCCGCGATCTGGGTTTCTGGTATAGGCCCCGGCCTCTTTTTTTCCTGAGATTAATCAACCGACTGGCCGATCATTTCATGGTCAATTCGACCGCCGTAAAAACATCGGTAGCTGAGCATGAGAAAATATTGCCAGAAAT
>CAZDAH010000016.1:34629-37419 GCA_964503405.1 uncultured Ignavibacteria bacterium | reverse complement strand
ATACCCCTGATCGGAGCCTGAAAAACGACACTGAAGAACCGCCGAAATCAAGCCGCCGCAGGAGGGCCGGATCGGGACGATCGCAATGCCACTCCTTTTCATGTTCCAGCACTAATATTCCATGGAAAGCGCCTTTTTTCAAGCATAATAAGTCGAGCAGCCGATCGCAGTACCCTTTTCCATACGGAGGGTCGGCGAAAATTATATCAATTCCGACGAATATATCCTGGCTTAAATCGAAAACGCTGCATTGAAGAAATTCGGCCCGTCTTGCCAGGTCGAGTTCATGAACGTTTCGTCCGGCAACTTTCATTGTCGATCTTGAAGATTCAACGAACAGCGCTCTCGACGCTCCCCTTGAAAGCGCCTCCAGGCCCAGGGCTCCCGAGCCGCAGAAAAGATCGGCGATATCGGCGCCCGAAATGTCTGCGCCCAGAACCGAGAAAATGGCCTCGCGGGTTTTCTCGGTCGACGGCCTCAGACTGGCGGCCCGGCCGGTTTGAATTATCCTCCCCTTCAGCTCGCCGCCGACAATTCGCATCGCCCTCCCGCCAGCGCGAACTCGCAAACGCCCCAAGAGACGGCGTAATCGAGCTTATCGATTCCGAGGAATACCGGGACGACGGGCGACCAGTCGAGTTTCAACTCCCCAGTGCTTCCTAATACTACGAGCGGTAATTCCTCGTCCTCGGTTTTCCGGCTCAACAGATAGGTCTCCAAATCGAGCCCGAATTCGTTCTTGCGCAATCCGGAGAATTCAAAACTGCGGCTGTGATGATAGCGGTTGTCCCTCATTATGACAGCGACTGCTCCATCGTCGTCGACCGAAACAATGGCCGCTTGAGAGATATCGTCTTTGGAGATAGATTCTCTCAGAACTTCGGTCAGGGCGAGTTGTTCGGGAATCAACAGGCAAGATTCGGGCGCTCTTCCGGCGAAGACTGACGCGCTTGACTTCTCAATCTCTGTTTTCGGGGCGGCATAGAAGATCATCTCGGATTTGACGCTATCGAATCTTCTGGAGACGGGCAGAAAACCATAGATAAACTTGTCCGGATCGTCCGGCAATTCCAGCCCGGCCCTCCAACGTCGGTAATCGTCCTTCTCGCCGTTCATTCGATCGTCCAATTCGATTCGCTTTGCCAGGCAGCGCGAACCAGGAACGGCCAGGGCCATCAGTGCGGCGGCGGCGTACGCCTCTTTAAGCTCATCGCCCGCCCTGTCCCAGATGTTTTCTCCGGAGATAATTCCCGAGCCAGTCTCAAGTCGATGATACAAAGTGCCGTCGCCGTCGCGTCTGGTTACGTACACAGCGTTGCCTTTTATGGAAACCCCGAGCATCACTTCAGCGTGACCTTATCCTTGAGCATTTCCAGCTTCGCCGGCCCTATGCCGTTGACCTCAAGCAGTCGCTCGACTGAATCGAATTCTCCGGCGCTGTCGCGGAAAGCGATAATATTTCGGGCTGTGGCCGGCCCGATGCCGGGCAGCGCCTGCAGATCATAATAACCGGCGGCGTTGATGTTGACAGGAAACGTCCGGGAAGCCAATTCACTCGCCGGCGGTTCGGCGTCTGTCATTGCCGGGCTTTCAGAATTCTGCGCCGACGGAAGCTGATACTCATGTTTATAATATTTCCGCTCTGTAAATATTCCGAGATCAAGAGCGGAGATTCGGCCCTGCCTTTTGAGCATAGTGAAAACCGAACCGATCAGGACGATCGCACAGAGCAATACGATTATTCTGATTTCCGCGGGCCGGAAGACGTTCATACGATGAAGTTACTCACGGTAGACCTGTATGTCAAGGTCATGCCCGTTTTCGTTTCTCCGAATCTTCGTCACGATCAAAGCGGAGCGCTGCTCGAATTGGGGCAGAATTCTCCAGCGAATTACTCCCGGCGATGCTATCAGGCTGCGCCCCTGAAGCTTATGCCCGGCAACCCGGTTCGACGCGCAGACTTTGAAAACAAGGCAATCCGCCGATTCTGCGCCTCGGGCAAACAGATCGGCATCTCGCTTGAATTTAACGCGTTCCCGTTCGTTTTCTTTGAAGGGCGAGGTGGTAGGCACGAATATCATGTCAGGCCTCAAACCGCGAATATTGCGAAAGGAATCGGGATATAGGACATCGGCGCATATCAAGATACCGATCCTAACGCCGCGGATTTCGAGGACTTTGTACTCGCGGCCCGCCTCGATAAGGCCGCGGCCTTCATTGTCGAACGGATGAATCTTGTCGTAATAACCCGCTATTCCACCGCGGTCGAGCAGATAGCAGCGATTCAGAAAAGTATTGCCGATATATTCCACCAGGCTTCCGCCGATGAGCGCGCAATTGAATTCCAACGATATTTCCCGAAGTCTTCTCAAGATTGCGTCTCGCCTGGCGCAGGAGGACAACACGCTCTTGTCGCCGGCACCGACGAAATAATATTCGGGAAACGCGAGGATATCGGGCGGCGTTTCATTCAAAACCCGGCGATACGCTTCCCCGATATCGG
Organism: uncultured Ignavibacteria bacterium; assembly: GCA_964503405.1. Taxonomy (GTDB): domain Bacteria; phylum Zixibacteria; class MSB-5A5; order UBA10806; family UBA10806; genus JAZGHS01. The sequence continues at coordinate 34,916 of CAZDAH010000016.1, read as the reverse complement.
AACCGGGCCTGTCCTGCAGCATGGCGACCGTCATGGTATGGCGAATCATCCCTTAATATAATCAATAAAGAAGGCCGAATAAGCGTCAAGGATTTATTCAATATGCTCTAGAATGTCAATAAATCCTGTCTAACCGCGCGCCCTTATAATAAGATTCGAGGATATCCTCATATTTCTGGCCCTGGCGGGCCCGGCCAATGGCGCCGCATTGACAGAAACCAACACCGTGCCCTTTACCGCGGCCTGTGATGATCAGGATTTTCCGGCCTTTAACGTCTATATCCTCG
>CAZDAH010000016.1:34222-34619 GCA_964503405.1 uncultured Ignavibacteria bacterium | reverse complement strand
CGTTATCGTGCGTAAACAGGATCATTCGCCATGCCCTTCCGTCGCGGCCATCGAATTTGAACTCGATGTCGGCGAGGCTTTCAAAATCGCCACTGGACGCGAGGCGGCGATCGGAAAGATATTTCCGCAGGTTGGCCTCGAGTGTCGGCCAGTCGAAAATTTCGACCCAGGAGTACGTTTTTGCCCAGACGCAATAGTTATCATCGTCGGCCCCCTGCAGATAGGGGGCGGTCGACCTTTCCGGCCAGGCCCTCTCCACCGGGATAGTATTCCCCCCGCAAACAGCGTGATAATAGGCTGCGACCGGCTGATTTTCGAAGATCAATACTTCTCCAGTGGTTTCGAAGACGGCCCTTGTCAGCAGGTTGATTTCTGAATCGCGGCCGAGGTACACCTG
>CAZDAH010000016.1:33736-34212 GCA_964503405.1 uncultured Ignavibacteria bacterium | reverse complement strand
ACACCTGGTCAGCCACCGTGGGAAAGAGCACGCCGCTCGATCCGCCGTTGGTCAATTTCCAGACGGCGTAAGTCCTGGCCGCTACGGCCTGGGCCTTGGCCGCCTCGTATTCCTCCGGCACGCGCTCTCCGATTTCGCCAGGCAGGACTCCGGCAAGGTACTCTTCAAGATCGACCATGTTGACTATCGCAATGGACTGCCCTTCGGCTCGATGGATACCCCTCAAATATCCGCGATATGATTTACCGGCGAACCTCAGGATTGTCAGCTCGTTTCTCGGTTTACATCGGATCTCGGTAAGCCCTATCGTCAGAACGCCGTTATGATCAAAAACTTGAATCCCCAGCTCGTCGTAAGCGAGTATTATCTGCGACGTGAAATAGTAGACCTCGGAGAGCTTGGTCCCTCTGAAACATTCGAGGGCCGCCGAGCCTTCGATCTCGATCACCGGCTCTTTTCCGTTGAAGAGCATTACC
>CAZDAH010000016.1:26738-33726 GCA_964503405.1 uncultured Ignavibacteria bacterium | reverse complement strand
GACTTCGGGCTTCTCGGGGGTCATGGAGAAGGCGGCGGTTCCAAAGGCGATGATCGCGGCAATCGATGATTTCAAGGCAGCCATAAGGCTCCCGGGAGATGGGGTTTTCGCGCTCCGGTGAATCGGCCGGTGGCCACCGTTTCGCCTCTGATAAAACGCCATGCGAGATATGCCCACAACAGGGGCTCGATGACATCGGATTCGAAGCCCAAACAAGAAACGGGCAAGAGATCGATTGCGGGTAACGCGCGAGCCAGGGAGGCTGTCAAGTATCTGTTTTTCGAGCCTCCTCCGCAGAGATAGAGTTCGTTGATTCCGGGGGCAAATCGCTTAACAAAATCGGCGGCGGCGTTAACAGTGATTTCAGTGGCGGTGGCGATAATATCCGCCTTGGAGCTCTTTTTCATTGTGTTCAGGATTCGTGTCGAGAACGACCGTCCGAAGAGCTCTCGTCCGGTTGATTTCGGAGGCGGGAGTCTGAAGAAGCGATTCCTCATGATCGTCGATACCACTCGCTGGTCGGCCACGCCGGACAGGGCGATAAGTCCTTTATCATCATACTGTCTGCCATAGAGTTGACGCATGAGGCTGTCAATTATCATGTTCCCAGGCCCGCAATCGGCGGCAAACGGCAGCCGCCTGGAATTCGGCGGCGGCAGAATCGTGATGTTGGCAATACCGCCGATATTAATCACTCCCCTCCACAGTCTGAGATCCTGGAAGAGGTATTGATGCAGGATCGGTGAGAGGGGGGCGCCCTGTCCTCCCGCGGCCAGATCGGAAGATCTGAAATCAGCGACGACCGGAAGGCCTGATATGGCGGCTATTATCGATGGATCCCCGATCTGCAGGGAGATCGATTTTTCGGGAATATGCTTGATCGTTTGGCCGTGGGAGGCGATCATGTCAACTTTCAAGCCAGCTTTTTGGCACATCACGTGGAATCTTCGGGCGCTCCGGCCCATCGACTCACCGAGCCTGGCGTGCAGTTCAAGCAGCTCCTTCACGCCGTAATTTTCCGAATCGCCCGCCTCTATGATGGATTTCGAAATACCCGGGTGAAACGGGAATAAGGCGCTCTTCAGCGCTCGGGGCGGCGATCCGAGGCGAAACTCCGCCAGCACGGCGTTGAGACCGTCGGCGCTGGTGCCTGAGTTCAACCCGATTATCCTGATCGAGGAACGTCCGAACAAATTATCGAGGAGATATCTTCGATTTGACTTTCGCGATCGCGCTTTCATTTCTCGTCAGAACCCCGCGCAGTTTCTCGTCAGAACAGTATTTTTCAGCAAGATGCTCCAAAGCCATTCTTTGAACCGTCGCGTCTTTCGAGATAATAACGAGATTATGTCCCGAAAGCAGCGATCTTTCCGCCGTTTCGCCAATAATATCATGATCCCCGGCTCCGGTCATGAGCAAATCGTCTGAAATAACCGCACCCTCGAATTCTATCGATTCACGAAGGCGCGAGATGATCTTTGTCGAAATACCGGCATGGCATGTCGAGTCGAGGGACGACGCCAGCAGATGGGTTGTCATCACCATATCGGCGCCGCTTTCAACTGCCCGCCGGAACGGTTTCCAGTGATAATCCAGAAATCGTGCCCGGGGATCCGGTGACGCGGCCAGCCTGGCGTGAGGATCGTCAACTGATGACCCCAATCCCGGAAAATGTTTCGCGCAAGTCAGTACGTTTTCTTTCCTATGCTCTTCGATCAGGATTTCCGCGAACCTGCCTACATTTTCCGGATTATCTCCGAACGATCTGTCGTTGAGCACCGCCGGCGATTTCTCGAAGGGGGCCAGGTCGACAACCGGCGCCAGGTTCAGATTTATGCCTATTTCACTTAAAATCGCCGCAGTCTTGCCGCACCAATCGGCGAACTCGTCGAATCCGCCGCTTGAAACGTACTGGAGGGGGGTAAGAGACAATGGAAAGCCCTTTTTCAATCGCTGAACTCTGCCCGGTTCCTGGTCAACCGCGAATAAGGCCGGCTCTGCCACCATACCGTCAAGAAGTTCTATGAGCGCGGCCAGCTGGGGTGGCGAATCGTAATTGGATCCAAGAAAGACAAACCCGGCCGGCGGAAACGTTTCCACGAGTTCGAGGAATGACTTTTCGGGATCGAGCCCCTCAAAACCGAGAATAAAGAATTGTCCGGGATTAAACGAATCGGTCATCAAGTAATTCCGCGGTTCGCCTGACATTCTTTTCGGCAAGCCGCACCAGATTTCGGCCGTCGGCTTTGGCACGATATAGCGCCTTATCGACACGATCAATAAGCTGCCCGAGATTGTAAACGCCTTCGGGATAAACTGCCACGCCTATGCTGATGGATATGCTGACATCTCGTCCGCCCTGGGTGTCGGCGAACTTATTCTTCTCGACCGTCTCCCTGATTCTTTCGGCGATGATTATTGCTTCCTCTTCTTCTGTTTGAGGGAGGATGACCACGAATTCCTCGCCGCCGTAACGGGCCACAATGTCGATATCGCGGACACAATGACAGATTATATCGGAAACCTCGCGCAGTATCACGTTACCGGTTTGATGTCCGAAGCGATCGTTAATCTCCTTGAAAAAATCAAGGTCGAGCATCAGGACGGCCAGTTTTTGCCGATAGCGGTCGGCTCGACGAAGTTCGTCAGCCAGCTTATCGCGGAAATATCGATAATTGAATAACCCGGTAAGAGCGTCGATAACCGTCAACTCCTCGGTTTGCTTATGAAGCAGGGAATTATCTATGGCCACGGCGGCGGCGCTTGCGAATACCATGAGGAAACGTTTGTCCTTTGTCGACGGCAGCCTGCCGGAATCCGGGGTTATGTGCATTACCCCGATGACGTTGCCCCGAGAAATGAGGGGAATATCAACGATTGCTTTTTCGGGAAGCTGATTGCCGCCTTCCCGACCCCGTTTTAAATTAACCCCGGTTTCCTTTCTCCCCAGATCGTTTATATCTTTATTATAGGGAACCGGCTCGTTGTAGATATGACAATTGCCGTTTTCCAGCCCGGCATAAAGGAGAAGGCTGTCTCCGGCGGGGCTGGCCAGGAAAATCCGGCAGATCTTCAATCTGAATATTCTCTGGGCGACAATCAATATTTCCATCAAAAGCTGTTCGGGATCGAGGATGCCCGAAAGCAATCTCGAAGTCTCATAAATATTCGAGATCTGGCTTTGCGACGATTCCAGCTCCCAGGTACGTTCGTTAAGAACGTCGAGGGTTTTCAAAAGCTTTTTTTCCGACGATCTCATGAAGTGAGCTACGGAGAAAGATACCAATCCCACCGACCAAATGGAAGCGATTCTGAAGCCGACCGCCTGCCAGTCGTCAGCCACGACGATATCGCCGGAAATCGCCAGCAAATAGCAGAAAGCGTACCACAATGCTCCGACCATCGATCTCCATTTCTCGCAGAAGACCGAGGCCAGGGCCACGACAGGGAAGTAGGCCAGGTAGAAATCCGAGGAGATACCGCCCGTCAAATATACTATCAACCCAATCAGGATAGCGTCGAAAAACTGGCTGATGAAATAGAGGTTGTCGGCATCGAACATCCGTCTATTATGCAGCCAGCCGAAAACCAGGATGATAACCGAGTAAGTCAGAAGCGACGCCAGAACAACAGGTCGTATTTCGACGGATATGGGTGCGCCGAAGCTCCAGACAAATCCCGCGGCCAGCAATATCCCCTTTAGATTAGGATAGATTTTTTTAACTTTCGACGCAAAAATCATAGTAAATTTCTTTCGATAAATATATCGACATCGGCGGGGGAAAATATACCCTAATGGCCCCGATCCGTGAATATAAGTTTCAAAACGGGCGGAGTCACCAACGTAGTGACCATAACCATAATAATCACAGCGGAATAAGCGTCAGGATGAACAACCTGCTCGCCGTCGATCGTCAATTTCGCGCCGATACCGGCGAATATCAATCCTACCTCCCCGCGGGGAATCATTCCAATGCCGACAACCCAGGCATTGATTCTTTTTTCGAATAAACCGGCCAGGGAACAAACTTGCTTTCCTATAATGGCGGCCAGAGTCAATACAGCGGCGAATGCCAGGACGTTCAAGTTCGAGAAAGTGGACAGGTCAACATTCATGCCCATATAGACGAAGAAGATCGGCACCAGAAAAGCAGAAATAGGGGAAAGAAGCTCCTCCAGCTTGCGTTCCTCGTGAGTGAATATGTCTTTAAAGTTGGTTCCCGAGAGTATCATCCCCGCGGCGAAAGCGCCGACTATGGGAGCCAGGCCGATCTTGTCGGCCAGCAGGGCGAATATGAAACAGAACATTAATGAGAACGTTATCATCACCGACTGGACCCGGAGTTTCGAAGCAAATTTAAAAAAGTGCGGGGCCAAGAGTGATCCGATAGATATCGCCCCGACAATGAATAAAACGGCTTTGCCGATGATCCATAGGATCTTTATCGACGACATGCTTCCTCCGGTATTGTGAGCGCCGATAATACCGACCACCACCGCCAGAACGACCAGCCCCATGACAGCGTCGAAGACCGCGGCCCCCAGGATAATCTTTGCCTCACGAGTTCTTATTTTCCCGATATCCTTCAGGACCCTGGCCGTTATTCCCACGGACGTAGCTGTAAGTGTTGCGCCAATAAATACATGTATGAATATCGGTTCATCGGGGAAGAATACCGCGGCCACCCACCAGCCGAGGAAGAACGGCGCCATCACCCCGATCAGGGCCACAACCAGCGATGTCAATCCCACCGAGAGCATTTCCTTGACGCTCGATTCCAGGCCGACCTCGAACAACAGGATTATCACGCCGATTTCGGCCAGGATCTCCAGGGTTATGTGATGCTTAAGCGGGTCAAGAATGTTTATCCCCGTCAACGCCAGATTTCCCAGAATTACCCCGAAAATGAGCTCGCCGAGAACAGCCGGCTGATTGAATCTCTCGACAACGTCGCCGCCGAGTTTAGCGGCAAGTATGATGATGATTAGCGCGAAAAGGATGGGGCCGATGACATCATGGGTTTCCGGTTCTTCGAGATCTTCCTCATTCCCGGCGGCCGCGAGGTAACCGATTTCGTCAATTAAGGCAACAGTGAAACCGGGCTGATAGGGGTCTCCCGGCTCAAGCATTTCCCATATACTCTCGCCTAAAGCTTCGAGAAAGGCGGAGTCGATTGCAGATTCAATGATCGGTTCGTCATAGAACCGAACAAGCAGCGAGTCGATGAAGGTCTCAACCTCGCTGTCTCCGATGCTGAAATCGTGCCCCACGGCCGCGTACGCCTGACTCAAGTCTCTATCGGACGGTATATTATCAAAACCGAAAATCTCCGATATATTTTCCCCCCTGCTCAGGCCGGCATCCTGACGGATTTCGAGTTTTTCCGAGGCCGATAGATCGTGACTATTGCGCAGGTCGGGGCCCAAGAAAGAAACCGCGAAAGCCGCCGCGCCGAAAATCCTGATTTTGCTCACATTTCTCCCCTATTCCAAAAACTCCGGCGATGATACGCCGGGGGGACCATTTTATCAAGCGAATTATTGAAATTTCGACGCTCGGCTGGGGTCTGCTTAAAAGAGGCAAAAAGTGTCTTTTTATGCTGCTTGGAGGAAAGGAAAAGGACCACCTGCGAAGCATAGATGGCCCTTCTTTCAGCCCATCTTCCCCCCCGGGAAGTTTCCCTTATCGGTTGGGCCCGATCTCATTGCAGAGGAGACTATCTCTTCTCGCGACGAGTATAATGTCCATCTATGTAATTGTCAACACGAATTAATTACGTATAAAGTGCGTATACGCATATACGCACATGTGAAATCTAGCAGATTATTTACATATTTTTCAAGAAAGTGGTCAGATTGACATTCCTATGATGTAGACCCAGTTTTCCGCGAATCGCCTCTCGATGCTTTCTGACCGTGCCTGGGGAAATCCGCAGAGTTCGAGCGATTACCGCGTTGGTATGCCCCGTCTTGATCAGGTCGCAAATCTCAAGTTCGCGGGACGTTAATCCGGCAATATTGCGCCTCGGGTGTTCGGGGGATGAAGCGAGCGATTTTAGGTTGGTTTTAAGTTGGTCAAAGTAGGCTCTGTTTAGCTTGCCCCCCGCATCGACTTTCTCCAGCAGCGGCATTACGACTTTATTTATGTTTTCCCGTACGCGCGCCAGCACTTCCTCTTTCTCTTCTTCGATACCGGCCAGAACTTCAGTCAGGGTCACATTGGAATTCTCCAGCGCCAGCCGTTCTTCATCGAGTCTTATTCGCCCCCTGATCTCGCGTATATGCTCTGTTACCAGGTCGAAAATTTCCTCGACTCCAGAAATTATTGCCTCGAGCTCCTCCGTTTGTTCGACCGCGGAGGCGGCGCAAATCCAGCCCATGGGCATTCCGTCGTTTCCGAACATTGGAGTAAGGAGCAGGGAAGATTCGTTCTGAGGGGCTGCATCGAAACCACATACCGGGGGTCGTATGCCGACTCGAGGGACGGTTGCTCTCTTTTTCCCTCGATCCTGCTCGAGCAGGTATGACTGGCTAATTCTGTCTCCTGATTCGGCCACGTAAGCCAGGAAGTTTTTTCCCGGAACAACTGTTCCCATGAAATGAAGCATGGTTTCCGAGGCGTCAATCTGGCCGTGAGCCGGGGGCGTATCGTCGTCCCCGAAAAGAATGTATGCCAATCGCTTGAAATACATCGATTCGAGGATAGCGTTGCCGCCGTATTCAAGACACTGCCCGGCATTCTCGGCTTCACGAAGTCTCTCCAGCAGCCGGAAACGGGCTGACGTGCGAACAGATTTTTTCTTTTCGTCGGTTATGTCGCGGGATATGATCTGAACCCCCATCTTGCCGGACCAATAACAGTGAACGGGGAGAAAATAGGTTTGAAACCAACGACGCGCCTTGCCAAAAACCACGACCTCTTCTTTCAGGACAACCGAGTTTTGCCTGATTGCCCGCGCGATTAATCTCATTCTGTTCTCAGCCGCGT
>CAZDAH010000016.1:26498-26728 GCA_964503405.1 uncultured Ignavibacteria bacterium | reverse complement strand
GGACCGGCCTTCGAGATCGTTCGGCATTCCTCCCAAATACTCGGACGCTTTCTTATTCAACATGAGGACAGTTCCGTCTTCGTCGACCGAAAGTATGGAGTCCTGCGCGTTATCGACAAGAAGGCGGAATCTTTCTTCGCTTTCCCTGAGAGCCAATTCCGCCTTTTTGCGTTCCGTGATATCGACGTTCATAGATGCGAGAAAAGCCGGTTTGCCCTCCTTCCTGACAA
>CAZDAH010000016.1:21776-26488 GCA_964503405.1 uncultured Ignavibacteria bacterium | reverse complement strand
GACTCGGCCGCCGTCCTTTCTGGAAAACTCCGTCTCACCCAGCGGGATCGAGAGGCCGGAGTCGAATATATTCCGATGTTTCTGGCGAGCGTCCTGGCTGGAATGTTCCGGGGCCAGAATCTCGTAAAAGGGGCGACCAATCAACTCGTTGGCCGCGAATCCATAGATCCTGCAATAGGCAGAATTAACATAACGGAATACGCCTTCTCTGTCGGTCAGGCAGATACCCACAGGAGAGTTCTCCCACACGGCGCGGTAACGTTCCTCACTTTCGCGCAGCGCTTCGAGGGCCAGTTTACTTTCGGTGATATCCGAGATGATTCCGCGGATTCCCCGAAAATCAACTCCGGCATCGATGGGGTGAATTGCGATCCTGACCCACCTGAAATCTCGATTCTTAAGCAGCAGACGCGCTTCGATTTCGGCCGGATCGATTTCGCCGGAGGCGTAGCCGGCCAGACGTTCAGCCAGTCGGGGACGGTCTTCCTCGTGGAAAAGGCAGGAATAATCGCTGCCTGCCAGCTCGACGGGATCATAGCCCCCGATAGTCTTGATCGACGGGCTGAGATAGGTGATGATGCCGCGATTGTCTGTCGAGTAGATGACGTCCCGAAGGCTCTCGATGAGATCGCGATAGATCAATTGCGAGTTTGATTCCATGGATTCTCGCTTTCGCCAATCTTTCCGGTCAACGCCTCTTCAGTTCGCCTTGAATCATCGATTAAGTCTCTCCCGCAGCCAATTATCGAGACTATATATTCCCGGCCCGATGAAAATCAAACTGACGAACATTATACCGTCCTCGATGGCGTGCGACGCTCTGCCCAGCCCCTCCCCTTTGCTCAAATGAGAAACAGCGGCAACCAGCATTGTGGTTGACATTAATATGCAGGCCGGGCGAGTCAGATATCCCACGGCCACCAGGAATCCGCCGAAAAACTCGGAACACGCGGCCATTAGGCCCCAGAATACCGGGAGAAAATCGATGCCGAAATTACCCATCGCGCCGCCAACTCTTTCCCATCTTTCAGGCCCCCCGAGCAGCTTGGGACCTCCATGGAACATGAACATAATCCCAATCCCCACTCTCAGAAACAGCAATCCGCCGTCGAGACGGCTAATGCCGCGAAGCGCGCCCATGCTTGCCTCCGTTGAATAATCGAAAATCGGCTCGAATCATCATACGACAGCCGATCAAAACCGCCGCCGGCCGGCGAAGCCCCGGCAGGAAAACGGAATCCCGGCTCCGAGGGGAATCGATCTCCGGCCGGGCGTACGTTTCTGATATCATTCCCGCGAAAAGATTATTAGAATGGCCGGGAAAACGCAACCCAAATATACGCGCTCGATATTCGACGACTCGCGTCAACAATCGATTTCTTGATATCTGTAATCGAGAGTCTCTGACTACGGGGCGGGGTAATTCCGAAGATTATTGTCTTCGTCCGTCTCTATGGAGCCGTCTTTGATACGAATAATCCTGTGGCAGCGCCCGGCGATATTCAGATCATGTGTAATCATCACCACCGATTTGCCGGCCGAGTTCAAATTCTCGAATATCGAGATGATCTCGGTACCCGATTTCGAATCGAGATTTCCCGTGGGTTCATCGGCGAGGATAACCTCTGGGTCATTGGCCATGGCTCTGGCTATGGCCACCCTCTGCATCTCGCCCCCGGAAAGCTCGGTCGGTTTGTGATGAGCGCGCTCGGCCAGCCCCACTAACGACAAGTTGTGCAGGACCTTTTGCTTTCGAATTTCTCCGGGCAATCCGGCAAAGATAAGAGGCAATTCCACATTTTCATAAGCGGTCGCGTAGGGGAGCAGATTGAAATTTTGGAAAATGAAACCTATCTTCTTGTTTCTTATCGAGGCCAATTGATGGATATTCATGGCGGCCACCGGTCGGCCGTCGAGAATATATTCTCCCGACGAGGGCGTATCGAGACAACCCATGATATTCATCAGGGTCGATTTGCCCGAGCCGGAGGGCCCGATAATTCCGACAAACTCGCCGCGTTTAATATCAAGGTGGATTTCGTTCAGCGCCCTGACCTCGATCTTTCCGGTGCTGTAGTACTTCGAGATACCTTTCATCGAGACCAGATTTCCATTATTGTCCATCTTATTCGTACCTCAATGCTTCCACGGGGTTGATGGAGGCGGCCTTTCTCGCCGGGAAAAAACCGGCAATAAAGCCGATCACCGACAGAGTGACAACAGTAGTCATGGCGACCGGCCAGTTCACAGTCGGATTGCTCATTAATTCCAGATCTCCGTCCAATGGGAGCATGCGGAAAACAGCCGTAGCCGCGAGGCTGATGACTATGCCCAGAAATCCTCCCAATAAGGAGATGACCATGGCCTCGGTCATGAACTGGAAAATGATCTGACCGGCGCGGGCTCCCAGGGCCATCTTGGCGCCGATCTCGCGGGTGCGTTCGCGTATAGCCACGTACATGATATTGGCCACTCCGATGCCGGCAATAAAAAGGGTCATTCCTCCGATGAACCACATGAAAATTTTTATGCCCAGGAATACTTTTCTGAAGATCTCCGCTTCCTCAATAGTATCCCAGATCCACATAGCGCTCTCGTCGGACGGATCGAACCTGTATTTACCTCCTACGACTCTGAACAGGTCCTTCTCCACCGCCTTGGAGTCAACACCCTCCTTGACCTGGTAGACGAGATTATCGAAGAAGGGATCGCCGAACATGAGCAGGAAGGTGGAGGCCGGGATTACCAGATAGTCCTCGTCGGGACCATGGTAATTGGAATCCTGCAGCTTTTCTATCATTACTCCAATCACCGTAAAGGGAATGCCGTTGATTTTAATCATTTCGCCGATCGGATTTACGTCTTTTCCAAAGAGCTCATCGGCGACCCTTGTCCCCACATAGACCACCCGACGCTTAAGCTCCATGTCTTTTACATTTATGAACCGGCCTCCTGCCTTGGCGTAGTGCGCCCGCATAATCTCGTATTCGGGATATGCTCCGCAGACCAGTTTGTTCACCTGCTTGCGGCCGTATTCGATTGTTTGTCCCCATCTCAAAAACTCTCCAGCTATCCTCTCGATGCCGGAAACTCGCGATTTGATCAACTCGATAATTCCCGATTCTGTTCTGAAGCTTATCTGTCTTCCCTGGGGCAAACCCTGGTAGGGCAAAGTAGTTTGCCCTCCCCAGACGATGACAATCCTGTTGCCCAGCCCCCGGTTAGATTTATTCATCTGGGTTTCGAGCCCGACGCTGAAAGCCATGAGCAGGGTGATCGAAATCGTGCCCCAGGTGATGGCCAGGACGGTCAGGCCCATCCTCAGCTTCTGGGCCTTGAACTCGCGCCCGATAAGTTTCAGAAAGAGCAGAAGTTTGTAGGTCAGGATTTTCACTTATAACCTCAAGGCCTCGACCGGGTTAAGCCGCGAAGCTCTTCGCGCCGGGAATAGCCCGGCCAAAAATCCGATTGTTCCGATTACGCTGATGGTCACCAGCACGGCGTTGACGGCAATTATGGGATCTCCCACATATTCGCCGAGGCCGAATTTCGGGAATATAAATTCGAAAAATTTGGCCACGAAAAATCCGCAGGTCCCGCCTATGGCGGTAATGAATATCGATTCGAATATAATCTGGCCCATTATATGCCCCCGTGAAGCCCCCAGCGCCATTTTTATGCCGATCTCTTTGGTGCGTTCCTTGACCACGACATACATGATGTTAGCGGTTCCTATTCCGCCGACAATCAGCGTGAACACGCCTATGATTCCCAGAAACAGCCTAAAGCCCTCGAAAAAGGGACGCCACTGCTCCTCGGATCGAATAGTATCCCATACAGACAGGGCCTCCTCGTCGTCGGGATCGAATTTGTATTTTCGCGCGAGAACATCGTACACCTTTTTCAACACCGCCCGCGAACTGATACCATCAGCCACCTGATAGACCATATTTTCGGGGTAACGCCGATCGAACATTGTTCTGAAGGTCGACGAGGCCACGAACATCTTATGCCTGTCGCGACCGCTATATGACGAGTTTTGTTGTTTGTCCTTCATTACTCCGACAACCAGAAACGGAACGCCTTTAATGCTGACATGTTCTCCCACCGGGTTTATGCCCTCGCCGAACAGGTTATCGCGGATTTTGGTGCCGAGAAAAACGACCCTCTTGCGATACTGCAGATCTATGTCGTCTATGAAGCGTCCTCCCTTCTCAGCGACGATGTTTCGTCCAATGGCCCATTCCGGATAAACCCCGACCAGGTCCTGCGAGAGAGTCTTGCGCTGATATGTTATCGGGGCGCCGCGGCGATATTCCGGAGAGGCTATGGTGATCCCGGCGATTTCCGACTTGATCATCTCCACGTCGTCATCGGTGAAACGAATGACGCGGCTTTTGGGCAGTCCTTTGAATGGTTTGGATGTCGTTCCCGGCCAGATTATGGTGATCCGGTCTCCGAGCCCGTGGAAACGTTTTTGCTGAAACACATATAATCCCTCGCCGAAAGCGACCAGTATTATGGTGGCCGCGGTGCCCCAGATTATTCCGAAAGTGGTCAGGAAGGTGCGCAGCTTCTGCTTACGGATGTCCTGCAGAAACTGCCTGATGACTATTACGAATCTCAATTACTCGATCTCCTTGGGAGGGCGTTCCACGATCTTTTCGCCCAGAGCCAAACCGCCGACGACCTCGATATTCAGGGCGTCGGAG
>CAZDAH010000016.1:20933-21766 GCA_964503405.1 uncultured Ignavibacteria bacterium | reverse complement strand
TCGATATCTTTGAAGGCCACGACATTTGTAAGCGTATCCTCAACCTCCACCCTGGCTGTGTCCGAGGCGAATGTCACCAGCCGCTCGGGGATTACCAGAACGCTGTCTTTCTTGCTGATGATAATATCGGCGTTGGCGGAATATCCGGCCCTGAGCGTTTGGGCCATTTCCGGCGGGACCTCTATTTCGAGATCGAAAAGCGTTGTATTATCCTGTTTCCTGGCTTTGGGGGATATCTTTGACAGAGTGCCAGTAAGGTTCTTGTCGGGCATGGCCCCGATCTTTATCTCGCAGGTCATTCCCTCGGTCAGCTTGCCGACGTCGATCTCGTCCACAGTCCCCTTGAAGATTAGATCCTCGAGTGGAGCCAGAGAGAGAAGCGGAGTGCCGGCCTGGTAGGACGTCAAGGGTACCACCGGGTCGCCCTCGTTGACAAGCTTTTCCAGTACGGTGCCGTCGATGGGCGATAATATCGTATTTTCGTTCTTGCCGCCGGAAGTAACCCCCTTTTGAAGCAAATCGAATCTCTCCTGGGCCAGCTGCATATTGAGCATGGCATTATCGAACTCAGCCTTGCTGATATCGAATTGCTGTTGACTGCTAAGTTTTTTATCAAACAGCTCTTTTTGCCTGCTGAAAATCTTTTCCGCGTTATTGTAATCAACCTCGGCCAATTCCAGCCGCCGTTTGGCTTCGGAGAACTCGAGGGGAGTGGGATTGGGAGCCACTGTAATCAGCGGATCTCCCTCGCGAACGTCGTGGCCGACATCGACATGCAGCTTTTTGACTATTCCCGAGATTTTCGATTTGACCTGGATTTCACGCTTGGGCTC
>CAZDAH010000016.1:18162-20923 GCA_964503405.1 uncultured Ignavibacteria bacterium | reverse complement strand
GAACTCCTGCTGGTTTCCCTTCGAATCGCCAAAGGCCAGGAAAATGATCACGGCCAAAATTATGAAAACACCACCGCCGATTAGAAATTTCTTCATCTGCAAAACTCCTTGGTTCTATTATCAACCCATCTTTTATTCTATTACGATCCGAGAGGGGAAAAGGTTACCACGTTTTGGGCAGTCTGAATAATGGGCTTGCATATCCATTATAAATAATCTGCATGACCGGTCTATTCTGGCCGGATGTTGCGTGATTGCCTTTCTGCCGCGCCGCAAAAACATCTTGCGCAGCGGGCACAAAACCTGTTAATATCGTGTTGGCAGACGTGGATGAAATGCCTCGGGATTTGTTCTTTAGAAATGGAATATTTCCGGTACATCCGGATTTTGCGCCCATAGCTCAACTGGATAGAGCGTCTGGCTACGGACCAGAAGGTTGGGGGTTCAACTCCTCCTGGGCGTATTTTTTGTTGGGGGGCTCGACTTCGGAGCCATTCAGCGCGATGACATTGCCAATGCAAGGGCATCAGGAAATATCGAATATCAAAAAAGTCGTGGAGCAGACAAGGCAGCGGTACCGCTCGCCGAAAACTCAGGTTGAAAATAGAATCGGTAAGTGGCTTCAATAACTCTTGATTATCTGTTGCCAGCTAAAACGTGGCGTTTTCCTGCAACATGTACGAATCTGATGTCGACATGTCTATCAAGGGCAGAAGCTATCCGTTGGATCATGCTAAGCGAATGGCCGGAGTAATCCGCGTTCTCAAGGCGCGAAATCACCGATGGGGTAGTCCCAACAAGCTTGGCCAATTGTTTTTGGGTCATTTTGCTCTTCGTGCGAAGGGTATAAAGATCGCGGGCAATGCGAGCGTTTACCCGTTCCTGCTCCAATGAGGCAATCCGTTCAGATTTGCCTTTATAGAAACGAGTATGGATAATCGTAACTGCATCGGTAATTTTTTTCTTCTTCATTTTATTTACTCCTTAAACGTATGCCGCGAAGGTGACGCTTTGAATTTCTTCATCCGTCCGATCGCCGTGTCAATTTCGCTCATTGGAATGTCAAAGCGTTGCTTCGTGATTCCGTGTGACAGCACCACCAACTGCCTACCGTGGAAAAAATAAAGGACGCGGTAATTGACCGATTGATGCTTGAAACGCAGCTCATAAACATCATCTCTCAAATAGTCGGCCTCCGGACGGCGGAGTTCATATCCGCATTCCTGAAGCCGCTCGATTCTCACTGTGCATTTATCCTGTGCCTTTTCTGGTAACCGATCGAACCAATCCAGAAAAGGGGCTTGGCCATCCTCGTCGCAATAGAATACTACGGGTACCTTCGGCAGTTTCAACCTCCTTCTCAAGGTAAAAGTTCGCAATTTTGCGAATATTGTCAAGGATTATTTTACGCAGCAAATAAAATTACAAAAATCACTTGGAAGTTTCGCTATTAACCCTTATAAACCATCCTCGCATCAAGCCTGCTGATTTGATGCATTGATCTTTGTCAAGATAACTCTCGAAAATGAAGGTTTTAAAAGACCTTCTGATTTGAGAAAAACGGAAAAAATAAGTCCTCGTAAGTCATTGCGGCACAACGGCATTCAGTTCTGTCGGGACCTTCTGACTACGGATCAGAAGGTCGGGGGTTTCCGACTGGATCCGTATGGACAACTCCTCCTGGGCGTATTTTTCTTATGAGGATAATTCACTATGTCGTTATGAACCCCTTCCTGACGGTTTATCGCTCTTCCGAGACAGGAACCCTTCCAGACCGATCTCTAAAATTTTCAATAGCTATTTCGGGAATCGGGCCAGCAAGGACAGAAACTGCCACCCCGCAGAATCGAACTGCGGACACACGGATTTTCAGTCCGTTGCTCTACCAACTGAGCTAGGGTGGCGCGAGTCTTCGATTTTTACAGGCCGGAATATACCGTAGATTTCCGATCCGGTCAAGAATTATAGGGCCATTATTCCGAGGGGTAATAAACGTACTCGATGGTAGCCTCGGCCTCTCCGCCGCGGCGCTCTATTTTCAGAATGGTCAACTCCGCGCGGCCGCGCATGCTCGACGACGTAATCCGATCTCCGCGCTGGATCTTAATCGTGTCCATTTCCTTCAAGTATACGATCCCCGGCTTGCCGAACCAGGTCTGCCTCAAACCGGCTCCCAGCCTGTTCGGGGACGATAGGCCGACATCTTCGTTTTTAGCATAAAGGTAAATATCGCAGAGGGAATCTCTCGCCGGGCATGACCGGCTGGTATCGAACTCGAACCCGCCGTTTTCAGCCGAATGGCTGCTTGATATCACGAATGTTCCCCCTGCCAGGGTCACGAATTGTACCTCGTTGGACGGTTCCGACTCCAGGCCGTTCGGCCCCAACGTCCTCACCGACACGAAATATGCCCTGCCGTTCTCCAGGTGAGTGATCTCGTATGATTCCCTGTTTCGGTCCCCGTCGGTATCCCCCGGGTAAGGGGCGAAGTTGTGGGGATCGGGACTTTCCTTCTCGCGGCGGCTGAATTTGTCTTTTAGCGATTGTTCCGACAGGTAGATATTATAGCCGAACACAGGATCGGATTGTTTGCGATTCACCGACCAGTAGATCGTGACCGCGCGATTCGAAATTTTCGCTTCGAGTCCGTATGGCGATGGTATTCTATCGGAAATACCGGGACCGGGTGCGCATCCGGCCAAGGCGGCGACGATTATGGAGGCAAAGACGCGGAGACTCTTAGCCGAAGAAATAAACGCCT
>CAZDAH010000016.1:17076-18152 GCA_964503405.1 uncultured Ignavibacteria bacterium | reverse complement strand
GGTCAATCTTGAATTCTTCGAATTGAATCCCGGGCTCTTGGGCGCGCAGGTTTCCCGAGCCGTTATGCCATTTCCATTGCAGGTCGATCCAGATCTTGCGCGAAATTTTGGCGTACAGTCCGGTTTCGAAATGCCCGCCGACGTTGGTGCCGGTGTCGCGCGAGCCGATGACAATCGAGCCGTTCTCGGATACTTCCTTGATATCGTCAAGGCGCATGGCGAAGATAGAGACGCCGATACCGACATACGGCACGACGGGCTGTTTGGGCGAGAAATCGAATAAAACAGGCACAGTAGCCGAGAATATCCCTACCTGGTATTCCAGTTTGTGCCTGATGCCCGCTTCCGGATCAGGAGAATTGAAATTCCTGATTTTAGCCTCGGTCTTGAGGCTGTATATGGAGAAGCCGACGTCCAGAGCAAAACTGGGATAGAGACGCAACAGGTAGCCCAAACTGATAATGGGCGCTTTGCCGAATTTATCCAGCCTGTCGGTGTTGTTGGAAAACAGCGGCCTGTAAAAGTCGTTGACATAGTTGACAAAACTGGAGAACTCGGGACCGTCGACAACGCCAATGCTCGCGTAGAAGCCCTCGGTGAGAGATTTGGGATCTCTTCTCGACTGACCCAGCGCATTTCCGGCCAGAAACAGAACGGCAAGGAAAAGGATCGTTTTTCTCATGCCGGGGAATCTATAGGATGGTTGGCGGAAAATCAATCAAAAGATGGGGAAATCGGGTATGCTGGTAAGGGCTATTTCAGCAAGGTGATTCTTGTCGACAACTGGCGGTTCCCGGCCTCCAGACAGCAGAAATATACGCCCGATGGAAACTCGTCGGCGCGCCAAATCACCGAGTGAGTCCCCGGCGGAAGCGTTTCATTCAGCGGGACGCTTACCCTGCGGCCGAGCATATCGTAGATATCGATGCGAACCCGCGATACACTAGCAACTTCGAAGTTGAAGCTGGTCGAATTGTTTAAAGGATTCGGCGAGGCGGTAAAACCGGAAATAGAATTGCCGTGATTGTCGTCCAGTCTGCCCTCGACCACGTTGATTACGCCGTTGAGATAAACGG
>CAZDAH010000016.1:12390-17066 GCA_964503405.1 uncultured Ignavibacteria bacterium | reverse complement strand
ATGAAGTGGAGTTTGATAATGCGGGATTCGTCGGATGAATAAATGTCGGCAAGACCGGTGTAAAGTGCTCTGGCTATACTGTTTGATAAGGACAAATCAATAGCCGAGCCTATTTCAGCGTCGCTGCTGACAATTAGCCGAATAAAACCAATGAGCCCATCATCATTATAGTAGTTAAATAATAATGACGCTACTGATACACCGCCGCCGCCGAAAAACACTTTATTCCAATCCGACATAAGCGAATCAACAAAAACAAAATCCGAAACGAAGGCGAGATTCGGGTCGACACGAACATAGAATTGCATGCATTCATATTCTCTATCGCTCTTGATGTAGACCGGGATATCTATCGGTTGTCCCGGTGAGGCCTCGACATCCGGTATATAAATCGTGTCAATATCTGAAAATTCTTGGATACTTCTCATCCAAGAATTGTAACCATAAATCAATCGTTGACTTAACGCATAACCGTCAGCAACGATATACTTTAATTGATCGCAATCACAATCTCCCATCTGATCTTCTTTTGTGAGACTATCCAGACTAATATCGCCGCCCAAAAATATCAAGAATCTTATCAAGTCGGCAACATCGCATGTTCCATTGTTATTAAGATCGCAAGAAACCTCCTGGTGACCGATACCGCATGGGAAACTCTGCGGAAGAACAGGAGCAAAAATAATAGCCACGAATATCGAGCAAATAGCTACCTGCCTCATAAAAGCCCTCAATTAAATTCTTCAAATTGAATAAGCTGACATAAACATGCAGCGTGATAAATATGATGTCAAGAGAAATTTCAAATCGCGAGAGGGGAAAATGCTCAGGCTACCGCACCAGGGTCATCCGTCGGGAGATGGCGCCGGAATCGAGCATCAGGCGGTAGAAATAGACCCCGGATGGCATTCCCGCGCCGTCCCAGCCGACATAATGCACGCCGGCGGAGAATTCGCCGTCGGCCAGCACAGCAATCTCCTGGCCGAGGATGTTATACACAGCCAGCCTGATTTGGCTCTTTTCCGAGAGCTTGAACTTGATCCGGGTCTCGTTATTGAAGGGATTAGGGTAATTCTGCGAGAGGAAAGCGGTGGGAAGCATCGCTTCGCCGACAAAATCTTCGACACCGGAGCTTTCCTCCCCAAGGTGCTCCATGGCCCGCAGGAAGACTTCCCTGGCGGGCAGATCGCCCATTGTATACAAGGGGAAGGCGAGGTAGACGACCTGGTACTCGGCGTTTTCGACCGTTATGCCCACGGGCTTGAGATGGAACCGGGGATCTCCGGAGGCGGAGATGTAGTTATATATGACTTCAACACTTTCGTCGATCTCCATGACGTCGATTCCGATCAGCCGTCCTTCCCATTGTGGGATCACCCTTTCAGGAACGACATTGAGGTCGGGCCAGCCAGCCTCGCCCGTAGTTCCCGCGAAATCCGGGTTGAGAGTAGCGTCCACCTCCGAAATAAACAGATATTCCTGGGGGAAATCGGTATCGTTGAATGCATACGGCCTGGGAATACCGTAGGAGGCGAAGGAACGCCAACCCACGTAAAGAAGTTTTCCGCCGAAATCGAGATAGGATTCAAGAGTTTCCTCGGCCTCGGCCAGATATTGGTTGGCGGGGTCGTCATCCATCCAGGCGATCACGGAATAGGCGCCGAGATCGTTGATTCGCATCACGCCCAGATCGGATATGTCGTAGAATTCGACCTGGAATCCCTCGGAGATAAACTGATAAAATGAATCCTGCTCGGCGTCGGTGGGTGTGCCCTGGCCGCCGGAGTAATCGCGGGTCTCATCTACAAGGAGAATGCCGGAATCGAGGCTGACTATTTTGGAGTAATCGTCCGGCGACGGGTCGCTTTCCAGGCCGGTGGTGTCCACCTGGGTGACACGATAATTATAGCGCAAGTTGGATTGCAGGTTCTCATCGACAAACTCAGGAACGCTTTCGATTTGGGAATGAGGCTGATAATCGCCCTCCTCCCCTGCCCGCCGATAGACCTGGTAATAATCGAGATCCATATCGGGAATGACCTCCCATTCTATGAGCAGACTGCCGAATTGAGGATGGACGGAAATCGAGGTGGGGCTGCCGGGCATGCTGCGAGGAGTCAGCTGCACGAATTCCTCGATCAGGCTACGGCCGCCGTCGCTGGTTAGCGCGGCCACGCCGAAATAATACGGCACTTCTTCTTCAAGAGTGAAAACTGTATCGGATGTGGCATAGGCGGTGTCATAGACTGCAATCCCTTCAATATTCGTTCCTTTGTAGACTTCGTAGGCGAAGACATTATCATCCGACGATGCGTCCCATTCCAGGTAGACGGTGTGTCCATCGCCGGCATTGAAGGCGGCCAGCCCGTTTACCGGGACCGGCGTAGCCAGGGTGACAATAAGCAGCCCCAGGTTAGATCTGATTATTTCGGTCAAGTAAGCGATATCGATATTATCTATCGTATCGGTTTGGCGATGCCAGTTGGGCGAAAAGTCTCCTTCGGCGGAGTAGACTGTTCTGAATCCGCTTTGATCGAAAGGATAATGGTCCGAGCCGGAGTGTTCGCCCACGTCGATCTCCGGGATCAGATAAGTGTAATCATCGGCGATTTCGGCCAGTACCCTACCGTAGGGATATCCCCTCTCGTTGCAGCGCACGGCGTAATTGAGGTAGCTGTCGGCGACGTTGCCGATCATGTCGGCGTTGATCATCAGTTCGATATTGTCGCCCCTTTGCAACGAGGCGATGGCGTGATACCAGCTTCCGTATAAACCCTGCTCTTCGGCCCCGAACGCCATGAATCGGACTGTTTTCCGAAACGGTGTATCGGCCAGCACTCTGGCTATTTCCATGCTCATGGCCGTGCCTGACGCGTTATCGTCGGCGCCGGGCGCGAACATATTGGGGTCGCCGCCGTCATAGACAACGGCGTCGTAATGCCCGCCCATGACTATAAACCGGTCGGGGTAATCCTCGCCGGACTTTTCGGCTACGACATTCCGTGAGAAGCAGTCGAACGGTGTTTCGAAATCCTCGAAATAGACGTTTTCGTAACCCCACGACTGGAATCTGCCGACGACCGATTCACCGGCGGCCCAGAAAGAGTCGGTGCAGGTGTAGCGGGTATGGAAATCCTGGAGTCGTTGAATATACGCCCCGACCGAATCGACCGAGACCAGTTCCATGAGGGAATCGATATCGCTGATAACCGAATACGACGACGGAACTTTCGGGGGAACATAGAACGGCGGATCGGCGGGGAGATTCACCCTCTGGCATTTGGAAAGATAATAGCCGTCGCCCATCAAGGCTGTGGCCCCGTCGATGGAGAGTCTTAAAAGCTGGAATGACCGGGTTCGATGGAGTATGCCGGGCAGATCGGGAGTGTCCTGATCTGATCCTGCCACCCAGAGCAGGTCGAGGTCGGTGGAAGATTCGATCAACAGAGCTCCCTCATCGATCCTTGAAAGTCTCTCGAAACTTCCGCTTCTCAGCAGGGCGACGGCCATATCGTCGAGCTTGGCGATAACCGTCAAAGATCGAATTTCGGCGGCCTTAGCGATCTTCGCTCTGTCGAATACAACCAGGTTTTCGGCAGCGGCGGCGCCCCAGCCAATTATAGGCAACGCAAACCCGGCTAACATAATTTTAGCCAGTAAGTTTTTCATTTATGTTTCCTTTTAAGAACTAAGCCTTAGCAATGCGCTCGATAGCGCCTCCTTCACGTCGTTTCCATCGGGATGCCAAACGGCAGCCCTTCTTCCTTTATATACAATAATTTTATAGGGGAAGTTTTATTATTTGTCAAAAAAGTTATTGTTAATATAGACCGCCGCGGCCTATTTAAGACGAGCTATTTGAGAAGCGTGAGTTTGACTGCCGAATGAGTGCCGGTATTCGAAAGCACGCGGGCGAAATAGATTCCGGAGCCGACGGAATTTCCGTCCGATGTAGTTCCATCCCAGACGGCATCTGATGACACGTAGCTGAAGCGGCGCACCAGGCGGCCGGTGATGTCGTAGATCTCGATCGTGCCTTTGGAATCGACCGATGATGAAAGGCTCAATCGCACTGAAGAATTGAAGGGATTGGGGTAGGCAGATAGCAGAAGCGGTTCATTCGGAATTATCGGCGTTTCGTTTTCCTCAAGGTTCGTCTGCATATCAAAAAAGCGAAGTATGCGGTTGAACAGCTCCAGTCGGGTGCCGCCGGGGCCGTCGAGCATGGTGTGCAGAGGCTGGGAGTTGACGACGGCTTTGAAGCCGAGTCGGTCGACGACCAGGACTACGCTGCTGCAGTCTGAGGGGGCATCCAGGAGGATCCGGCAGTCTACCGAATCATCCGGCAGAGGCAAAATGTAACTGGCGCTGATCGAATCGGGGAAATCGAATGAGAGATTTTCGGCGAAAGTGCCCGGGCATCCCGAGACGTGAACGAACGACGGCACGATGCAAGTCGTGTAATCATACTGCAGATATTCCCAATACAATGTCTCGGTGAAAGTGAGCATACCGTCATGAGTAAACATCCTGCCGCCTTGATTGAGATAATCGACGATGGCTGACTCACGCTCCTCGCTCGTAATGGGGCCGGATTCGCCGGGCAAGCTCACCAGCCACAAAACCGACAGACCGTCCAGCCTGTCCCCGCAATAGGGCAAAATAACGCTTACGAT
>CAZDAH010000016.1:9549-12380 GCA_964503405.1 uncultured Ignavibacteria bacterium | reverse complement strand
GGTTGGCAAAATGTCCGACAGGAAAAGAACCTTGTCGTCTTCCAACTCCTCGGGGATGACGATGGGGCCGGTTATGAGCATCTCGGATTCCAGCTCTCCATATATGGCTGTCACTCCGAAATAGAGGTCGGTCTCATAAAGCAAATCATAATCCGAGTAGCTCGAATCTATCAGAGGCTGATCGTTTCTGAGCTCCCAGTTCTCCTGATCTATTCGGCGATAGACATTGTAGCCGTCGGGAACCTGGTCGGCCGGGGCCCGCCATTTCAGCGAGATCGCTCCGCAAGCGAAACCGGATTTCAATTCATAAGGCTGCTGCAGATAGGAGCTCGGATCGATGATCAGATCGATGAAGAGCACGCCGCTTATTTCGTTGATGCTGCCGACGATAACGCCCGTCGACATGCCATTGTCGGCGTCGGACGACGGATTTGTCTCGGGGCCGAAGAGGCGGTTGTAGGTGGAGCCGGGGAAGGGGTCGGCGTCGTCGCCCATGAAATGATGATAATAATGAGGATCGGGACGCTGGCCGTTGCCGTCGTCGAGTTCGTTCAGACCGTCGGCTTGCTCCAGGTTGAGCTTATTATAGGCGGGAAAATTATTATTGTTGAAATGCCAGATCAAGAGGCCGTGGCCAGGCGCCGGCGTATCGAAACCGAGCTGCTGCCTGTTTTCGAGGATGAAATATTCGTTGCCGGGAGAGCCGTTGCGCCAGATGGTGTAAGCGACCGGATTGAATTCCACCGCCGGGATTTCAACCGATACCGTGTTTTGAGTGATATTAACAGGCTCGATCCATCCCAGCTGGATTTTAGACCAGGCGCAAAGATGGGCGGGGGATTCGGGCGTGTTGCCGCCCGCTCCCCACGCGCCGTAACCCATCAGCCCCCAGTATCCGATTCCCCAGGTGTAACGGCTGCCGTCGTAGAGATCGGGCAAGCCGAGCGCGTGGCCGTACTCGTGAGCGATCACCGAGATGCCGGTGATGAGCGTATCCCCCTCGGCGTTCAGGCGTTCCTCCGGTTGAATAGTATAGCTGGAGATCCTGATAAACCCGCCACCAGCTTTGGGATCGTTGGTGGTGAAATCGATCGACCAAGCGTGCGACCAGATATCATGGCTGTTGCCGGAGTCCTCGCCGCCCAAGCCGGCGTGGATGACCGTGAAGCCGTCGACATAACCGTCGTCGTCGCCGGAATTGGGGATACCGTCGGGGCCGTCGCTGTCGTATTGCGAATAATCGACCGTGGGATCGGTCAGCGTGGCGGCGGCGGTGGCCACTCTCGGCCCGCCGTAAGACAGGCCGTAGTTGCCGTCGTCGAAATAAGAGTATTGCTGGCCGGTGGTGACCCAGCCGTAAACGTTCCCTTCGACAGAGAACAGGCCGTAGGAGCATTCCATGTAGAATTCGTTAAGACTGCCGGTGGGGTACTCATCGGCGGAGTAGATCATGCTTTGATATTCCGACTGAGGATGAGCAATCGGGTCGGCGGGGCGATCGGGGAAATCGACCAGCACCGAGGCCATTTCGCCCACCCCAAGAACGTCGGCAGTTGATTTTACGCTATTAATCGGCTGTCCGAAATGCTCCGGAAATCGCGGCAGCGGATCGCCGGTGGTGACCGAGAGGCCGGTTTTAAGGTCGTAAAGGCCGGGTTTGGGGGGCATGACGGCCATGGAAAGCGCCCGATACGATAATAGCAGTATTGCCGAAAATACGATCTTACGCATAAGACCCTCCCGAACCTTCGCCATTAAAGGTCGAAAATTAACGGGTACAAGGACACATAGGTAAAATAGCGGCGGTTGGGCAATTGTCAAGGTTTAAGTGGGCAAAGGGCGAAAGCCTTGGTCAGGCCCGAAGAAAGTATGGTTCCTGGTAAGTTCTATCTATAAACAATTCTAACTATCGCAGCATTTCTCATGGCCTCGCCGATACTCTCAGACAGGCGGATATTGCCATCCCCCAATAAGTCGGCATAACCGATTAAGCCGTAATTATTTCGCTCGCCCAAACAGAGATTCATGACGAACGAGGTGATATCTATGTGAAACTCGTTCGTCGATTCCAAGGTGACCGTGTAAGCTCCCACGCTCAAGCTGTCGGTGATCGCTTCGGAATTGTCGTAATCGATCTCGTTCTCGGACCAGGTCGACGTGAACGGGAAAAGGATGAATTCGTAATGCAAACCGGCATCTCGATTCTGCATGGCAAGCGGGATGTAAATCTCTGAATAGATTATCTCTTTGCCGGAAATCTCGTTCGGCAGGGTGAAGCTGAAGGCGAACCTGCTCTCGGCGGTGTTATCGTTTTGGTCGTTGAGGATGACACAGCGGTCAATTCCAACGGAAATTTCCGCTCCCACGGCAGAAATAGCCATCGTAATTATTATCGAAAAAATCATTAGGCTTCTCATTTGTCCCTCCTTTACCGCAATAACAGCATCTTTTTCGAATCAAACCGATCGCCGGATTCTAATGTGTAGAAATAGACACCTGAGGATACGGGCGTGCCGGAACTATTTCTTCCATCCCAAATTTGCTGGTATTGTCCCGGGCTAAGATACTCACTGATCAGTGTCTTTACTTGCTGACCAAGCAGATTATAGACTGACACGACGGTATAACCTGGTCTATCCAAGGCAAATGCAATCGTGGTTGTCGGATTAAACGGATTGGGATATGCCGATATCCCGAACGTCGCGGGCAAAATCCCATTATCATCCTGAATTGCCGTGGGGTCCGGAGTGTAGCGCTTGTAGAAGATCTCGCTTCCGTGGTTATCCGGCCTTCTCAGGTCCCGCCAAACCAGATGGATCGTACTGTCATCG
>CAZDAH010000016.1:1594-9539 GCA_964503405.1 uncultured Ignavibacteria bacterium | reverse complement strand
GACAGCTAACCAGGGAGTAGACGACAAATTTTCGGCAAATGTGAGCCTCGTCTCTCCCTGCCAGGTCATGCCCATGTCATCCGTCCTGTTGAATAATATCTCCTGCCGACCCTCGTCGTAAAACTGGCCGTCGGACCAGGCCGTTATGATGGTCTGGCCTGACATGTCCACGGTCGGGAACCTGCCGTAATGGTTCTCCGAAGCCATAATTTCCGTTGGCCACGTCAAACCTCCGTCGTCCGATATGGCGATGAATATGTCCCCGTAGAATGCATGCTCCTGATAGCGATAGTCCATATAGCCAACAGCTATTTGCCCGGTCTCGTCGTTGCAGGCGATGCAGGGAGTCTGTGCAGAAAAAGGGCTGTGAGGAGAGATCCAGATGTAATCAGACCAGGTCCGGCCGGCGTCTGAGCTGCTGTAACCGATCACATGATAGCCTTCATGTACGCTGTCTGGAAACCCGGCCCAAACGACATTCAATGCACCGTTACAATAGTCTATCAGTATGTCCTGAGGGTCTCCAAGTGGGGCATAACCGATGGTCATCTCGTCACTCCAGCTCGAGCCGTAATCGTAAGAATATGAAAATCTTATGGGCCCGGAGCGTATGGTATCGGGCCTCTGACTTCGGTAAACCAGAAAAACGGAGTCTCCTTCGACGGCTGACGCTGGCCTTATGAAATGATGCATATTATCAGTGGGGACATATATGGCCGGCTGCCAGTCTGTTCCGTCAACGGAAGTTCTTATGGCTATTGTCTCCTCATTATTCGGCCCGTCGTCCTGCCAGGAGACCAGAAGGCCGTTATGGCTTAAAGACAAATCCGGGTAGATTGAAGCGTGATCCGGCTCGGTCAATATGATCATGCTGTCCCAGGTGTCTCCACCATCGCAGCTTCGCAAATAACGTATCTGATCTTCGATACTGTGCTGATAGACTACGTGAACCGTATCGTTCCGGCTGACTACATGCGGCTCCAGAGCAAAAAGGACGTCGGTCAATTGCCTGTCCTCGGACCAGCCAGCGTAGGAAACACAATGCGGCAGCACACAGACTAAGATTAGCACGAATCGCAGAATATTTCGTCTGATTGTCGATCCGATCTTCATCTAGAGAATCCAATAAGTATAAGGGATCTTCTCGCTCAGCTCACAACAAGCAAGCTCTGCCTAATTCAAGGAAATGATGACCTCGCAATTTGTCAAGTGAAATGTGAACTTGAAGAGCCATTATCTACTGGCGACAGGATCTGTCACCCCCTGTACCGCCACTGATTCGCGAATAGTGGCCACAGACAAGGGGCCACCTGGATGGGGCCCCTTGATTCTCTTCGGGATAACGCTTCCCGGCTATTCCGAGACTCTTCTATCTCCAGCCTTAACCATTGATTTCGGCCTCGGCATAACCATTATGTCTTCTCGTAAACTGGGCGCCAGTCTCAGCGACCCCGGGCAATCCGGGCAGCCCGAAGCCTTAGCCGTGCCCCGGTAGGCGCCGATCTCGGTCACAACATCTCCCAGTTCAAAAGCCACGCAGTTCCCATTGGGATCAGCCTCTGGCGCAAAATCGTCGCCATGCGGCGGGCAGGAGTAAGTGTAATCGGGATCTGCTATTCCTCTGTACATTCCTATCATGCTCACGACGTCCCCGAGCTCCAGCGGGGTGCGGTTGTGGTTGCAGTCGCCAGCGATGTAAGCACCGCCGGATTGCATAGTGTCATTCACGAGCCTATCCTCATAGCAATCTGGCCAGTCTGGTGGCGGGTTCGGTGGCCACACCGGTGGTGGTGTTGGCCAGACCGGCTCGAAATCAGGACAGAATGACGAAGAAGGGGTTTGGCCGAGCAAATATGCATTTAAGTAGTAAAGGTCATCCACATCTACTTGACAGTCACCATTAACATCCGCAGAGGCCCATAAATTATATGATGGACCTACCTTAAGGCATGGATGACTCGAAGGATATCCCTGAATAAAATTCTTCAGGTAGGTAGCATCATCAGAGTTCACAACCGGGGGCCAATGGCCTTCGTACATGTCTACGTCACCGGGCAGGTATTCATAAAGAAAATTATCGGGATCGATACAGTTTAACCCGGAAATAGCCATGGCCGTGCTGTAAGCGTCATAAGCCCAACTGCCATCCTCCAATTGGGTGTTATCAAGATAAAACCATGCATTTCTTACTTCCTCCGCAGCAGGATCGTGGGCTACCATTGCGCAAATAGCCAGTCCGGTCTCATAGCCATTACTAATAGTCTCATTGCTGCCGAAACCATCGTCCCCGTGCTGTACATTCACAAGCCAGATGAAGGCATTCTCTATCTGCGTGGAAAAATCATAGCCGGTATAGTTATCCTGCAGCGCCGAAAGCGCGGTAACCGCATGAGCCGTAAACAGCACCCGACTATCGCCGTCGTCGACAAATCCCCATCCGTAATCGCCATTAAGAGGATCGTTATTTTGAGTGTTGACCAGGAAGGCGGCGGCCGGCGTCAAAACCGACGGGTCGGGATCTTCGAATGAGGCGGCCACCAGGGCCTTTATTGCCACGGAGGTTTCAAGCGTATTGCTGCCATAGTGCTTCTGGTACCCCCAGCCGCCGTCCGAGTTTTGCATATTCACCAGGCTGTCTATCAGGTCCGGATCCGCCACACCGTCGTTGACGGACGCCGAGGCTATGATTTTGCGGGCCAGATAATCGGTCGACGATGTCGACACGTAGTACACAGCCTCATAACCAGCATCGACTATTTCAGGATCGACTGTATAATTGGCTGCAAGTCTGCCGAGCACATCTACGATTACCTTGCTATCACGGTAAGGCGTTTCTTTATCCGTTCCCCAAAGCCCCGATTCATCCTGGTTGGCCTCAAGGTAGTCGATGCCGTCTTGAATCATCTGGTCTATAACAGCCTGAGCCGGGGAGACAGCAATTAGGCCGAAAATGAAACTCAACAGAATTGTTGGCGAACCCATTTTAAGCATTTCGATGCTCCTTATTTTAAAGACGCCTATACAAATAGCCGTTGTCTTTATTTCTTGAGATTGGCTTCATACCATTCCTGCCATTTTCTTTGAACGGATAACAGCTCTTCCGGAGATTCATTGTAATCGTATTTAAGATCATCGTTCAATTCCTTTTTATGCAAAATTGAGAATAATACCGAACTGGTTGCTTCTCTTACATACTTATTCGGATCGGTAATCTTATTTATCAGAACAGGAAATACCGATTCAGGATCGGCGTATCTCAGTAATCGAATCGACTCTTCCCGAATTCCAGGTTTATTACTTTGTATAAGCTTGAAAGCGTAACCACTTAATTGCTTACGAACATTGTACATAGTAATACCTTTTTTATAATCTGGCGAAAGGCCTTCTGGCCAGAAATGAGAGCTCAAAACGTATTGTAAAGCAACAAGGTTTAACAAACTGTCAGGTGAGTCGAGCCAGCCTTCAATAATATCGATCCTGTCGTTAAGATCGGTTTTTGCCTCGACACCGAGTATTTCCATCACCAAATCCGCAATGCTTTCGGGTGAGGTATTGTCCAAGATATTGCCACTTTCCTGCATCGAATTAGAACGCGGCCACTTAGACAAATAGCTAGAAGTTAGACAGGCACTGTCTGAGCTAATAGCCTGCAAGAATAGTAGAACGTTTTGGTCTTCCGTGTATTTGACTATCAGCTCCTTGATTCCAGGGCAATCTATAATAGTCAAATTCCTCGGCGCTCGCCCCTTTAAAACTCGATCAGTAACCAGGATGATTTTTCCGTTCCTAATTGTAATTGCTCCCGAGGCAATGATATCGGATTTGACTACCAAATCGGGCAGACCGTACCCTGGTGTCTCTGTTGTACCGCCTCTTTTCGCCGTAACAGCTAAAAGCAGAAAGATGGCAATCCCTAAAATGATTCGCTTTCTCATCGTAATATCCTCCTAATCATCCCAGTCTCCGTTTGTATTATGTTGCTTTCCCTTATCACCCCAATCGTATTCCATATAATAATCGGGGTTATCAATTGGGAACGCATTATTGCTGTTGTTAATGGCTTCGGATTCTATAGGACCCCATCGGGTAAACAAGGGATTGGGTAAACTCCATGCATTCGGCCAATCCCGCCAATCTAGATGATTCAAGTTTTCTTCTACAGGCGTCGGAAGGTCTACGCCATATCCCGGTTCAAACATTAAGGGTCGAACAGGCATTGGCCTTGCATCATCTGTTATTTGATTTTGATCATCATCAATACCTGCAACGCCCCATTCATTATCAGAACCCCTTCCTCAGTGATTATTACGTAGTGTATCTCCTGGTGGCTGACCTGGTGGAACATACCATGTATTCCAGGACCATCCATAACGAAAAGAATCATTTCCTGAAGACGGTACTAACGGATCCACCCTCTGAATCTGGTCCACATGTGTTTCTTCATGTATGACAGTGGCTATGAAACGATCAATTCCGGAGAAAAGCCTGCCGTCTCCGCCGTAAGCTGGAAAGCTACCGGGATGACGATTTCCGATAATAATATCATCTTTATCCGGCTGTACAGAATAATCCCAATCGGTCATTCCTGGCGTTTTTGCAGACCCATTTAACCCTGCATCATAAGATACATGATCGTTATGATATACCTGTGACCAGTAATAAAACCAATTGGGACGGTCAACGCCGTCCGGATGATTCCATTCATCTCTTGGATAAAACACCTGGATATTGGTCGTTTTCTCACTTAACGGCTGGCCTCCATCCATAATCTCCATTTTCACTTGTTTCAGTCCAAAACTATTATTATCCCCGGGCATGCCCTCGAATGTGGCCTCTGGCTCCAACCCCTCGCCTTTGGTATTGTCGTTAGGCCAAGCATGGTCCCAGGAAAGAGTCGAGCCATCTATTTCCGTAACTGTCCACCGAATCATATTATCTTCCAACAATGCTCGCACCTCCGGGGTATCCGGATCAGGCAACGCTTTACAGGAAACCGATACAGTTGGGCTCGGTCCTACGTCAAATGTCACTTCATTCGTAGGATTCGCGCCTGCTACCCCGGGATCTAATTCCGGGTCTCCATGAGGGTCCTGAATAGTTACGTCAAAAATCGTAAACGATTTTTCTTCATGTTGGCAACTCCCATCACACAAACCGTCCAAGCCTATGGCTCCGACCACAAACGTATATACTCCGGGGCCGCGCCAATCCGGATTTTCCGCTATCTCCAAGATCGGGTCTGCTTCCTGTAATCGACTTAACGCCGGTGCCCACCGAATTAAAAGTGCAATATCTGACGAAAGGCGACGCCCCGTTTTCGGCGTACATTCCGTAATTTACATTTGATGAAAAATCTGAGGAATCTACAATGGCGTCGGAGTTTTTCAGGTAAATGCCCCCTTGATCGTAGCTGTTCACCCTGCAATTGTGGATTCTGACATAGCTGTTATTCTCCACGTAGATTCCGTATTGCGCCGGGAATGGGGCACAACTGAGAGTGTCATTTAAGATGAACGTGGAATCATTGGAGGCAGAGGTACCGTGGATCTTGATGCCGTAAAGGTTATTATCGACAAAAACGGTATTGTCCACCGAATCCGCGGACATATAGCCGTAAAGCCCGTAGGCCCCGTTGTAGGAGACACTCGAATTCGTCAAATCAAGGTCTCCTTTGTAATTGTAAATGCCGATATCCGTATTAAGAGAGATATCGCAATTGGAAACCGACGCTGTCGCTCCAGACCGCAGCTCTATGCCCCTGTCGCCGCATTTGATGTCGCAATAACTGAATTCTCCTATGGCTTCTTCATCAAGGTATATGCCCACCCAGTCGCCGTAATCAGGCGTATCTGCAAAGGGTATGAACCGGATTGGGCTCGATTGAGTCCCGTTGGCGATAATTTTTCCCCTGGCGATGATTTCGATTGTCGAATCCGATTGGCCCTGATTGTCATCGTCAAAATCCGGGTAAATGTAGAAGTTTACTCCGGCTTCAACGACAAGTACCCCACCGGTATCGATAACCAAGTCAGCGGTTAAGACCACATCATTGGAGACATTCACACTGTCAGTAATCGGTCCCTTAAATACATCAGTTAGGCGATAAATATTGCCATCGCCCGGCCCCACGGTATCCACTAAGGTCCACCAAGAAATTCCCTGGGCGGTGGAATCCGGGTCCTCTAACAGCCACAATTGCTGAGAGAATATATCTTGAATCACCGGAAAATATCCATTCGGTCGAGTAAATATCACCGCGACTTCTCTCGGAGCCGCGGGTTCCCACGAATTTGCATCCGTATTACAGGTAATCCTGTTTATAAGCATAAAGTATTCTGTGCTATCCACTGATGTTGAATCAATGAATGTGGCCGCCTCCCACTAATAGCCGGGAGGAACGACAGAGGCGCTGTCCGAGCTTCTTACACCCTTGATAAAAGTGACGGTAGAATCGCGATTTTGGCGGTAGCTGCCAGCGGCAGTGACATAAAGGTTAGTTAGTAGTACCTCATGTGGTTCGAGGTCAGCATATAATTCCGCAATATGATAAAATGGCGGGTCAGACAAATGAGCATAGTTGTATCTGAAGGCGGCAGGATAGTAATTCGTCAAGGTATCCTCCTGGTATGCAGGATCCGTTGGATGGAAAATTACCCTATTTCTGAAGTGCAGAAGACCCCAAAAAATAGAATTGTAGTCAAAGGTCGTGCCATATGTAAAAGCCCTTATTCCCTTTGCTCCCCTCGAAATCCCTATGAATGCCGTCAGCCGCATTTCTTCTCTGGAGGGAAAGCGCCAGTCGACGGTAATTGGCTGGGATGCGTTCATCTTATATTCTCTATCTTGAAGATCGCAATAGCCCTGAATGTCTTCTCCGCTCCCGTATCCCGAATGCCATCCCGACGATTGAATGTTAACTATCCAGCTCACAGAATCGTCCTTGAACCAGTTCATCATATTGTTCATTTCGTCAACACCGGCGTCTATTCTTGCTTGAAATACAGCCCCGGCCGGGGGCGTCGCACCCCCATAAACGGGTGTATCTCCTCTATATGGATAAAATTCTGATTCCACGTAATCCAAATGCGTCACCGAATCGGAGAATCCTGGCGTGATCATGCCCGAGGTCATGATCATAGATGTATAGCGATTGGGATTGGAATCGACAGAATCCGATACCCAGCACATATAGTTAAAACCGGGGTAATATTCTGAAATGGTGTGTCCTGGTGTGGGATGAATTTCATGGCCGATAAAATATCCGAATAGACCTATATCCTGCCCCCAATCGGCGTAGGCGTCCACGGCGTCATCAATCACGTTATCGCGCCAGGATTGTGACTGCCAATTCCAAGCGGTGTTCGCGTTTTGCTGGATATCGCCGCCCCATTTCTTCACCATCCCGTTGCTGGCGTTGCACACGCTGTCCATCCAGGTTCGTTCCGGCCATTCCCACCCGGTGATATGATTGGCATGTAGCCTTTCTCTTGGATTATCAGCATTGTACAAGAATCCCCTTTCATCCGGCCAATGCGTGCCCGGGCAACAATTCTGGGCAGTAGAATCCTGGAGATAGCACTCTGTGTTCCTGACCAGAAAAACGCCCCTGATAAATGGGCGTCGCTTAGCCTGGGCGGCATTTAAACTGATCAGACAAAGAAGAATTACCACCAATTGCAGTCTGATGAATCGCATTTGTACCCCCTCATTTTAAGAGTATTATTCTCTTAGCAGCCGCTCGATCACCAATTTGCAGTGAAACTGTATAGATTCCGCTGGCAAGCCCAATTCGCCGCTTTTCCACGTCCCAGAGATAGGAATGGCGGCCCGCGCTCAACTGCGAAAATTCTACCGAATCGACCAGCCGGCCCAGCGCATCGAAAATCCTCATACTGGCATCAGAAGGGATTTTCACATCGAAAGCAATGAGCGTCGCCGAATTGAA
>CAZDAH010000016.1:327-1584 GCA_964503405.1 uncultured Ignavibacteria bacterium | reverse complement strand
GGATTAGGATAATTGGAAAGGCAAAAAGCATCGCCGGGCAAGGGAGCAGATTCCGGTTCTAATACGGCCGTTGTCGTATCTCCGCCGACACGGCCGTCGGGGTAAATCCTCTGGATATATATCCAGTCGGTACGGAAATCGCGGTAGAGGGTGAAAATAATATACATCCCCCCCAATCGATCCGGCATTATATCATAATTTCCTACCAAACCATGAATATATGGCGGATTCGGCCAGAATTCATCGCCGTCGATGTTCCTCTTGGAGCCAAAGTAATTATAGTAGAGAGTATCGAGTTCCTGCATGATATAAAGGGTATCGGCGAATTCCGCCGACGCGAAAAATGTCCCCTCCGTAAGCACACCACCCGAATCTCCCAAAAGCAAATTGCCGTCTAAATCGACTAGTTGATAATTGGCCTGATAGCCGCCCAGAATGACGGCCATGAACAGGGGGTTGCTGTCCTCCCCGAAAGCGTGGAGGCCCAGCGCCCAGCGGTTGGAGCGTTCCTCCGGCAGGAGCGTTAAGCCATTCACCTGCCATAGCGATTGACCCTCCGAAGAAATCCGGTCGGCACGCAAAGCGGATCCGTCCGTTGTACTGTATAGCCACCCTACCACGACTCCCCCCTGACCATCCGGGAGCACTTGAATGGCACGATCATCAAAAGAGCTGCCCGGTCCGCCTTCATCGTCGGTCATGACAGACAACCCACTAAGACCATAGTATATATTTCCTTCTCTATCGAATCTTTGCATAAATAATCCTGCTACATTATAAGCAACTCGCTGACGCCAAACGCAATAGAAGTCATCTCCAGACCTGTTCAAATGCGGTTGGTTGAAATAGCTATTCTGGCCGGAATCAGCGTGGATGATCACGCCCAGCGAATCCCAGAGACGACGGCCATCCCCGTCCAGCCTCTGGGCGATGAGAACCGATTTCTGGTATCCGGTATCCAATTTGCAGACGCCGATAACCCCGAGGATCGAATCAGCGTAGATATCCGTGCCCCGCAGGGGAGAGTCGTTGGGAGCGAATCCGGGGGTATAAAACATCCGCACCCCCCGACCCCAAAGCATCTCGCCTCCATAAGTAATCCTCTGCGCATAGACAGAACCACGCTGATGTTCGGGGGGGAAATCCCGGTGGTCAGTCCAGAGAACGTAGCAACCTCCAAAACCGTCCGACGATATGGCGGGCATGCTCTGGTCCAGCGAATCGTCGGTGACAATATAGCACCCCTCTCCGCAAAGG
>CAZDAH010000016.1:0-317 GCA_964503405.1 uncultured Ignavibacteria bacterium | reverse complement strand
AAGGCTCGTGCCGGCGGTATCTAAGTGGCTGATAACGATCTCCCGCCCCGGCCGATCATCCAGATAGGCGGTCCAGACAACATAGACGCCGCCGCTGTCATCAGGACAGAGGCGCGGCTGCAGGCCGATGGCTCCAACGGGGCCGTACCCTATCATCTTCCCCCCGTACTCCCACTGGGCAATTACCGGGGAGGTTAATAACATGATCAATATTATGGGCCAGGCCTGTAATGCCTTCATTTCACCTATCTCCGTTTAGAGATGTTCCTCCATTATAATACACAAAATTAGCAATTTGTCAGCACATCATATTCTAT
>CAZDAH010000015.1:26759-37916 GCA_964503405.1 uncultured Ignavibacteria bacterium | reverse complement strand
ACCCCGGACACGAGGATTATGATTCCTCTGCTCTAACCAACTGAGCTACGCCGCCTTTAATCAGTCGATACCGGCAAAATGCCCTCTCCGGACAACCGTAATTTATCCCCGGCACCCCCTTTGTCAAGCGGAAACTACTCGGACCTCTTGTGTGATTTATCCTTGACATAGATACCAATTTTCGGTTAATTTCGTTCGGAAGCTAATAAGAGTTGATTGATCTTGCTCTGGTCTGGTCTGACCTCGGACATCTAATTGCTTCCGGGCAACGGAAACTTTAAAACGGAGAATAGCTATGGAAAACCCGGGCATATCCCGACGCGGGTTTATCGGCACGATCACCGGCGCGGCCGCCCTGTCGGTCCTGGGACTCGAGCGACGGGCTCTTGCCGATCATGGTCACGGCGGCGAGATGGTCACCGATTATGTCGGACGTCTCTGCTACAACGAAAATCCACTGGGACCGTCGCCAGCCGGCCTGGAGGCCATGATTGCCGAAGCCCAGCTGGCTCATCGCTACCCCGACTGGTTCGCCGAATCGCTGGTCTCGCAAATAGCTGATCATTACGATGTTTCCACAAGCAATGTTATCTGCGGAGTGGGAGCCACCGAGATCCTCCGTTTCTGCGCCATGGCCTTTTCGGAGCCCGGAAAAAACGTGGTCGTGCCCACCCCGTCATACGGGCAATTCGAGGCCGACGCGGCCAGATTCGGAGCCTCCGTCAGGTATGTAAATCTGCACAATCACACGGTCGATCTGGCCGAGATGATGGAGAGGGTCGATTCCAACACCACTGCCGTATGCATCACCAATCCCAACAATCCCACGGGCACCGTTGTCGCTCACGGTGACTTGATCGATTTTATTACCCTTCTTCCGGATCATGTGGCGATGATTATCGACGAGGCCTATCTGGAGTATATCGGCGATTACCCATCGGCCATAAATTATGTCAGGCAGGGATACAATGTCGTAGTGGTCAAAACCTTCAGCAAGGTTTGCGGCCTGGCCGGCGCGCGGATAGGGTTTGCCGTGGGACTATCAAGCCTGATCGGGGAGATGAACGCGTTTAGGATGTTCGCCATGATCTCGCGTCCCTCGCTGGAGGCCGCCAAGGCCGCGATCTACGATTACCAGCACATTTCTGATACGGTCGCTCTGGCCAACGAGACCAAGGCCTATTGTTTCAGCGAGTTCGACAGGATGGAACTGGAATATATACCGTCGGCGGCGAGTTTCTTCATGGTCGATGTCGGCACCAACGCCGACTGGGTGCGTTCCGCTTTGGCTTCGAGGGGAATCCTGGTGCGTACCGGCTGGGGGATGGGGAATCATCTGCGGGTATCCACCGGCAGAATGGAGGAAATGGTGGATTTCATCGGCGCGCTCGACGAAATATTGACCCCTTTGAGGGCGGGGGAGAAGCCGCCCCTGCCGAATACGACGGAGCTTTTCCAGGCATATCCCAACCCCTTCAACTCCTCGACTCAAATCAGGATATATATACCCGGCATATCCTCGACGAAACTGGAGATATTCGATATCCAGGGGCGGCTGGTCAATACGCTAATCGACCGGATTCTGACTCCCGGGGAGTATTCGCTCAGGTGGAACGGGGTCAACTCGTCAGGCAATTCGGTTGCCTCGGGTTCCTATTTCTACCGGTTGATATCCGGCGACGATGTTATTACGAAACGGGTGATACTCCTAAAATAGCGCGGCGAATTTCTCGCTTATGGAGATATCCCGTCAAGATCGATCTTGAATGAATCGGCTTTGTTAAATCATATATGCTTTAAAGAAGAGGTTGAAGAGTGACTTTTATAAAAATTTCGCAAGATGACAATATCGCGACTTTGACATTGAACCGCGGCAGGGTCAACGCCATCAATCTGGAAATGGTCGGCAATATCCGCCCGGGATTCGAGAATCTGGAGAATGACAGCTCAGTGAGGGCGGTCATCCTCACCGGACGGGATAAGTTCTTCTCATTCGGATTCGATGTCCCCGAGCTGCTGGAGTACTCCCGTGAAGAGTTGGCCGATTTCCTGACCGAATTTACCGACTTATACTCTTATCTGTATCTTTATCCCAAGCCTCTTATTGCCGCCTTGAACGGCCACGCCGTCGCGGGCGGATGCATGCTGGCCCTGCCAGCCGATTTCCGCATAATGGCTCCGGGAAAAGCCAGGATCGGGCTTAACGAAGTCAATATCGGGGCATCCGTGTTCGCCGGAAGCGTGGAGATGCTGACTGCCCTCGTCGGCGGGCGATGCGCTCACGAGATCCTGATGGGGGGGGCGCTTTACGACGCGGAAGCCGCTCTGAGACTTGGGTTGATCGACAGGGTATCGTCCGGCGACGGCGTGATGCAGGATGCCCGCGCCCTGGCCGCCGAATTCGCCGGCAAAAACGCTGCCGCGTTTACGAGCATTAAGACGTTAATTCGCCGACCCGCCGCCGCCGCCATGAGAGAGCGTGAGAAAAAATCGATCGAGGAGTTCATCGAAATATGGTTTTCCGAGGAAAACAGGAAATCTCTTCGCGACGTGAAAATACGAAGCTGATATCGAAACGGGCATCCGGTTTTGGGAATCGCGTCTTTTAATATTTTCTTGACATCCGCTACCCGAAGATTTAATTTGAGTATCATAAACGGGTTCATTTATCAAAGGAGGCGCGATGCGCGCGATTAAAACTATTACAGTAACATTGCTGATTATGCCCGCTTTGATTCTCAACGCCGCGACTATCTCCCTGCCGGGAAATTACGAAATGTCGCCTGACGATATGATAGTTCTGGATGAAGCCGGGCCGGACAGGACTATCGTCTTCAACCTGGAGAACCTGTTGGGAAACCAGATCGATTTTGCAGTCCGTTACGGCAACGTCAACGCCATGAACATGGCCTTCGGCGATATCCCCACAGCCGGAGCTTTCGGGGTGTTCGTGCAGGGCGAGCTGATTTTCGGCGAGGAGGGTATCCTCGAGGCGATATTCGCCGAATCGCAGGTCTCGGTAGGGGAATTGGTCGGCGAGGACGGCCGTTTGCGGCTGAGGCTGGCCCTGACCGGCGAATCCGATCCCCTGGCATTTTATCGTCCCTGGCTGTATGTGACCGACGATGTCGTCCCGGCGGCAACCGAGGATCTGGAGGTCACCCGCTCTCTGCCGACTGCCCTTAAGCTCAACTGGACGGCCGCGGGGGACGACGGGACCGAGGGCACGGCCGCCATCTACGAGATTCGGTATTCCAAATGGCCTGTGGAGGATATCGAGGAATGGTGGGGTTATGCCGAGCAGGCGCCCAACCTTCCTTATCCATCCGAACCCGGCTCGAACGAAACATATTGGGCGGCGGAACTCGATACGGTCAGCAACTATCATTTCGTGCTGGTCACCTACGACGAAGTCGGCAATAGATCCGATTTCTCCAACATCGCCTCGGGCCTAACAGGCGAGGACAGCGGCCCCCAGCCGGGAGAGAACTATTGCCTGGAGTTTAACGGGGAGAATAGTTTTGCCAACGTTCCATTCAACGAAATTTTGAATCCCGCTGAGCAAATTACCATCGAGGCCTGGTACAAGACCACCGAGCAATTTGTCCATTTGCAGCAATGCATTCTCGACAAACCGTATTATGAACACGATCTTCCTGCTTACCAATACTTAATGGCTCCTTACAATCTCGAAGCCGACGGACCGGATTACTTTTATACCTGGCTCACTGTGAATGGCAACGGAGACGAGTTACATATTACAGATGTTGGAGGAAGAGGAGTTTGGGTCCATGCTGCTATGACGTTTGACGGAATTACGAGAAAGGTATATATTGACGGCGAACTCGCGGGAAGTTTGAATCAACCCGGCAGCTTAGGCGGGTATGAGACCGGCATACGTTTCGGTGCCCTAACAAACATGCCGTTATGGTATTTTAACGGCATGATTGACGAAATTCGAATTTGGGAAGTGGCGCGAACTCAGGACGAGATTCAGGAAAACATGCATTATCCGCTTTCAGGAGATGAACCCGGATTGATTGCATATTGGAATTTTGATGAAGGAGCGGGGCAGCAGATTCTTGATCTAACAGGAAATGGTTCAAATGGTTATCTCGGAATCAATCTTGAAATGGATGAAAATGATCCTGTCTGGGTCGAATCCGACGCCCCAATTGAATATTTGCGGACAGATTCTGATGATCGAATCGTGGGTAACATTCCGATCGGTTTTTCACTTAATCAGAATTATCCGAATCCTTTCAACGCTGAAACCAAAATATCGCTTGATTTGCCTGTGTCGACCAATATCAACCTGGCAATTTTTGATATGCTCGGCCGCAAAGTTAAGACGCTGGCTGAAGGTTTTTATCAAGCCGGCATACATCAATTCAATTGGGACGGTAAATCTGATACCGGTGAAAGGCTTTCTTCGGGAGTTTACTTCTACACCGTCAAATCGGACTCGTTTAATGAATCCAAAAAAATGTTGATGCTGAAGTAAGATGAAATGACTCTTTGAAGAAAATCCAGGTTCACTTGAACCTGGATTTTTTTAACTGCTTAAAACGATGAATCCCCCCAGGCTCCTCCTTACCGGGCCGCCGGGATGCGGTAAAACTACCCTGATAGAGAGAATCGCCTGCTCCCTCAAACGCCCTTTCCACGGATTCTATACGGCGGATATCCGCGAAAAGGGACAGCGGGTCGGTTTCGAGATCGAATCGTTTGCCGGCGCTAAGGCGATTATGTCGCATGTCGATATACGTTCCCCGTATAGAGTCGGAAAATACGGTGTCGATTTGCACGCGTTCGAAAGTATCGCCATCCCCGAAATCGAAGCGGCATTGAAGAAGAAGGAGCTTCTGATTATCGATGAGCTCGGCAAAATGGAGCTTTTTTCGCAGAGCTTCAAAAATTTTATCTTAGATGCATTCGATTCGGATGTCCCCCTGATCGCCGCCATTCTTTCCGGGACACATCCGTTTTGCGACCGTTTGAAACGCTTTGCGGGAGTCGAGCTGTTCGTTTTGTCTCGCCATAATCATGATGACATATTCCGCGTTATTACAGGTAAGGTGACCTGACGACACCAGCCGGCGTGCGGATTTCACACACGATTCCGATTGACACAGCGGCAGCCGCTTCTTTACTTGCAATTGTGGATAGGAAGCCCGAGATACTCATAATCGACGATGACCGCGCGATTATCGACTCGCTTTCGTCGCTTTACAGCGACAACGGCTATTTTCCCGTCGGGGCTGCTTCCGGCGGCGCCGCGTTGAGCCTCGTATCCGGCGGCCGCTTCGACCTGATCATCCTCGATCTCGATCTGCCCGATATCTACGGTGTCGAGCTTCTGAAGATGTTCCGCGCGCAGAGGATCGACGCTCCGGTAATAATCGTCTCCGGCAAGGCGACAATTGGAGCGGCTATAGAGGCGACAAAGCTGGGGGCCTTCAACGTCATCGAGAAACCTCCGGATCCCCAGCAGCTGCTAATCGAATCGAGGATCGCTGTAAGGCAGCGCTCTCTTGAGGCCGAAGTGGAGAGCCTGCGTCGCTCGCTTCTGTCGCAAAACCATATTATCGGCGAATCTGATGCCGTCCGTGACCTGCGTCAGAAGATCCGACGGGTGGCCGGGTCCGACAGCAAGGTTTATATCCTGGGAGAACCCGGTTCGGGCAAGGAGCTGGCCGCGCGCTATTTGCATTTTTCGTCGAAAAGGGCGGCCGGGCCGTTTGTGGCCATTAACTGCGCCGCCATACCGGGAGAGCTTTTCGAATCGGAGCTGTTCGGCCATGAAAAGGGGGCTTTCACCGGGGCGATATCGCGTCAGGCAGGAAAGTTCGAGACGGCTGACGGCGGCACCCTGTTTCTCGACGAGGTCGGCGAACTGCGACCCGACCACCAGGCCAAATTGCTTCGGGCGATCGAGTCGTCGACAGTGCAGAGAGTGGGATCGTCGAAAGATGTCCGTGTCGACGTCCGCATAGCGGCGGCCTCCAACAAGGATCTTCAGAAACTGACCCGTGAGGGCAAGTTTCGCGAGGATTTATATTTCCGGCTGAATGTCATCCCTATCTACGTGCCGCCGTTACGGGCGCGTCTGGACGATATACCCCTATTGATCCGCCATTTCCTCGACAAGCTCGGTTACCATCGTCTTCGTCCGGACCCGGGCGCGTTGGCCGCGCTGGCCGCCTACGACTGGCCGGGGAACGTGCGGGAGTTGAAAAATATAGTCGAGCGTGTAGCGGCGTTGATCTACGGAGATGCAATAACCTCCGCCGATATCAGCGAGGCCCTCAAAGGGGCCCAAGGCGGCAGGGATTATTCCCGGCCGGAGCCGATCACGCAAACTCTTTCACTACGCGATCATCTGTCCAGGTACGAAAAACGTCTGCTGGAGGAGGTCCTGCGCGAAGTTGACGGCAACATCACCAAGGCGGCCAGGATGCTGCGCATGGACAGGGGCAACCTCTCCAGGAAATTAAAGGGATATGGGCTGACTGGGAAATAGGCGGATATTTCACTGATAAAGCAGTTCGATTCGAATCCGAGTCAAAGGCGATCTATCGACATGCTTACCGATGCGCCGGAAAATTTTTGCCATATTGCTACGGCAGGACCATGGTCATCATTCCTTTTTCGGAGGCCCTGTAAAGAGTCAAAGCGTCGTCCGGGTCCATTTTCATAACTACGTCGGTTTCGCCGAAAGGGCTCGAAATTGTCTGCCTGATTTCTTCAATCGTGTTTCTAATAAACGAAATCGGGCTCCCGTGGATATCAGTATAAATTTCCGCGATCAAACCGTCGTCCCAGATCAGCAGAAACCGCTCGGGCAGATCCCGTTGCAATAGCTTCGGATCGACTTTTACGGCCTCGCCAATCACGACCAGCGTCGAATCGGATATCTTCTCGGCAGCCTTATAGAGATGTTTTCCGGCCAGGGGACGAATCAGCCTGTCCCGTTCCCCGCGAAATCTGCTTTCGAATTCTCCCACCTTAAGAGAATCCGCGGGATCGATATTCATCCGGCAATCCCAGATGAGCGCGCCTTTGAGCATGATTGCCAGCGAGCCGCTGTTAAAATCCAGGATGAGATAAGGCCGACCGATATTGGCAAGATCGATACGGGCCATGAGAGACCTGTACTCTCTTTCAGCGCTCCCTCGATCCCAGGCCCCCGAAACGTCGGCGGCGGTCTCCGACGTCTTGAAGCCGTTGTTCCCGCAGGATACCGTAATCAGGAAAGCGGGCAACAACCCCTCGGCGAACGCCGTGGAGGCGCGTGCCAGGCAATGATATCTAAAAAATATAAACCTGCGTCCCGACTTCAGTATTTTCATATAGATATCGCAGATCATCGGTTCCCACGCGCACACAGCCGTGCGTCACGCTGACACCGAGCAGACGTTCATATATCGTTCCATGAATAAAATACCCATTGCCGAAACCCATGGCGTATTCGCCGAGCATTTCCGGATCGTATCTCAGTTTCTCGTCAGCAGGGGCTTGCTCGTTTTCCTCGATGAAAGCCCAATCCGGCTTTCTCCACCACGGGTCCTTCAGCTTGCTGTCGACCTTGAAAACTCCCCTCGGTGTATTGAAAATCCAGCGCCGCCCGGTGTCGCTGTCGACAAGCTCGCCTCCCGAACCGGTCGAGCAAATAGCCTTGAAAAAGGCCAGCTTTTCGTTCCTCAGCACAATGGTATTTGAATGAGTGTTTATAACGATATATTGACCTCTCGGCTTCAGTCTTGCCACGGCCCGTCGGGCTTTGCTTAAATCCGCCTTGGCCGCCTTAATATCGCCGGGCAATCTTACCAGCGCGGGATCGCCGAACGCGGGCGTACCCTCGGTTACCGGCTCATCACGAAATATCGCGTAGGCCGCGATCAGTACGGCCGATAGTATCATCGGCGACAAAATCGCGATCAGCTTCTTCCTTAGCGGGGCCATAAATCCGATCGCCTTACGATGGTGACGGGAGTTCCGACGGATACGTGTTTCATCAGGTCTGATATATCATCGTTTCTGAGCGCCACGCAACCGTTGGTCCAGTCAATTCCCCTGCCCCCCTCGCCGTGAATTTCGATCAGGGCGCCGATTCCGGCCCGTTTGGATATTATCCCTCTGGCCTTGTTGCGGTCGAATATCTTCTTGTCAACGTCGTTGGGATAGTTTATAAGCGCCGCCTTGTAATATTTGCTGCCGTTATGT
The DNA here is from genome assembly GCA_964503405.1 of uncultured Ignavibacteria bacterium. Taxonomy (GTDB): domain Bacteria; phylum Zixibacteria; class MSB-5A5; order UBA10806; family UBA10806; genus JAZGHS01. Next base: position 29,690 of record CAZDAH010000015.1, on the reverse strand, counting down.
TTGATTCTGGTAATGTGATACATTCCCTCCGGGGTGGCCCCGTCGCCCGAAAACAGCTTGTGGCCGGCCGAATTATAGCCGAGCTCGCATTCGAACGATTTCAATAGCTTTCCGCTCTTGGCCAGATAGAGTTTATGAGCGGATTTATCCACGATCACGGCTGTCGAACCGTTTTTCCGGGATTCATTCAGAGTTTCGTCCACCCAGCGTTTCCATTTATCGATTTCGCGTTTTTCATTTTTCTCGTTATCGCTGATTATTCTGCCCAGGGCGGTCAGGGATTCTCTTCCCTCGGTAACCGTTTCTATGGCCGACATGAATTCATCATTTCTGTAAAGACCCTCGCTCGTCATCAGGGCCAGGTCAGCTTTGGAAAGATACGCGCCTGTCGATAGAGCCGCCAGGGAGCCGTTAAGCGCCTCATGCCACACGGCCAGTTCGTCGCGCAATTCGGCAATTTCGCTAACCGCCCTGCTATTCAGGGTCGCCACGCTGTCACGAGCCTTGGCGGCGGCTTCGTTCGCCAGCTCGAAGGCCACATGCAAGAGAGAATCAGCCAGATCGTAATTGCGCAGGGGCATTAGACGGCCTTTTTGACGCGCCAATTCGAGGCGGCCTCTTTGAAGCAATTCCTCGGCCTGCTGATATTTCCGCTGGGCGTAGATCAATGCTTTCTCGGCTGCCGCCGATTTCAACGCGGATTCCGCATCCCGCAGGGAACCATACGGCGGATTCTGGCAAGCATACAAAATCAAGGATATTAGAGCGACAAGATACAATCCGCTTCGATTGGTCCCACGGGTCTTCGGCAAAATCGTCCTTAAATCGCCGTTCTCAGGCCTCGAGGGACCGCCCCCGGGGCGATCCCTCCCGAGGATCGGTCTGTGAAGTAAAATCTCTCTGTACCCGCTCGCTATTTCTTTTTGCTCCTGGCCTTTTGGATATCGCCGATGACGGTTTCCGCCTTGGCTTTCACAGCCTCGAGCTTGACCTTGGCGGCGATAAAATCTCCGCTTTCATAATCTTTCGCGGCGCCGTCGAATGAGGTTTGAGCCGCGGCGAGTTCGTTCTTAAGCAACTCGATATCGGCCTTGGACCCTTTAGCTCGCGGGGCGCTTGCCAAAGCCTTATTCGCGGACTCTAACAGCGCCTGCACTTCGTCTTTGAGAGCCGCCACCTCAGTCTGCATCCGTTCTTTCTCGGCCGCGGCCTGCGAGGCCGCCTGTTCGGCCAGGGCTTGGGCCGATGCGTAAAGCTTCTGCGCGTCGCCGTAGCTTCTGAACAGCGCGAATTTGCTGTCCTGTTCCTCTTTGGCCGCCATGGCGGCGTTCAATGTGTCCAAAGCTGCCTGATATGCATTCTGCGCATATTGGTCCGCCTGGGCGTCCTGCGCCGCTTTCATGGCCGTATCAGCGTTCTGCATCTCTGTGTCCGGGGCTTTGCCGCACCCGATTAATAGAGGCAGGGCCATGATTGTCGCGAATATTATTATTCGCCTGAACATCGTGACTCCTTTTATTTGCCGGGTTATTTTTTCGATCCAAAAAAAAAGACATGCACAAGTCCGGCGCTCGCACACATCGGTTCTATTTCGATCTTATGCATAGCAGTTACTCCCCGGAGTAACTTACTTTCTTTGCGTTGCTGTCGAAACCCCCTTAAAAGTGGTTCGTTTTATCCCTGAAATTCAAGCAATAATACTATTTGTCACACTCGAAAGTGTCAAGAGAAATCGCATAAGTAAAATGCCCTCAAACAAGCCCGGGGCAAAAGTCGGATATTTCAGTCCATATCTTGTTAATTGAATTGGGGTTATGTCTTAATAAGCCCTCCGGTAATTCTCCCTTAAATAGATCATCCCGACTTTTGCCTCTCGAACTGCTTATCCCAATCGACACGGCCGGTAAGCTGCATCACAACAAACAGTGTGATTATGCAGGCGATGGTGATGGACAGGCCGGTAATCCCCTCCAGAAAAAAGGCGTAAGAAAACAACACCAGGTAAACGAACTGGGCTATTCCTGTCTCGACCAAAGCGAAACGAATCCCGGTCACCAGGCGCATATACGATACAACCAGGAAGATCGATACTGCGGAGCTTATTCCGAAAGCCGCATATATATCGATATGATCCGCCAGGTAGGCCACGAGCAGATGGAAACTGAAAAAGGCGGCCGCCACGAAAAAATAGTTCATCGGGTGAATACGAATTCCCTTGACCGTTGTGATGATGAACACCAGGAAGAAAAACAGAAAGAGCGAAACAGGGGCGAAGAAGCGCACTCTGCTGGAGAAAGTGCCGGGGTTCAATTTATCCGGCATATCCATCCCAATCTGAATACCGGATATGAGATTGTCATATTTCCATGACAGTTTCCATCCCTTGCCCTCTTTCACTTTATCCGTCGGGGCAATGCTGTTTTCCGGAAAATCTATCTCATCGAAATCGGTGGTCATGGTAAAATCCAGATTCTTGATCTGAGAGACCCCGCTTCCGAATGCGTACCACCACTCGTCCATACCCTGCGAGCCGTAGGTGATTTCGATATTCCTGAATTCGCCCGGTTTCATATTCATCTCTATATCGACCTTGCCCGAATCGGGAGAGAACTCGCTGATTCTCGTGCCGTCCATTTTGATGGCGAAATCGTCATAAAGGCCGTCCTTCGACGGGAAAAAATATACGAAATGGAACTCCGCCTCCTCCCCGGTGTTGTTCTTCAATAAATACAGACCCGAAAATTCGACTCGATAAGTGGAATACCAGAGCAAACCCTTCCTGCGGTGTTTCAGCTGCAGATCGACAACCATATTGCTGCTGTCGAGGGTGACGTTGTGATCGGACGTTTCCTTGATTCTCCTGATTACGGTCTCGGAATTTTCAATCGTCTCCAGTTCCTTTATGACGTTTGTCCTGTAGAACGCTCTGGG
>CAZDAH010000015.1:23555-26749 GCA_964503405.1 uncultured Ignavibacteria bacterium | reverse complement strand
CTGGGGGCCTCCTGAAATTGAACAGTGCCCCACAACTGCCCCACCTGGCGTTTGAGTTTCGAGTCCTGCGAACGAGTCCTGTATTCGGTCGATCCCCCCAGAATAATCCACGCCACCGAGGCGAAAAAGAATATTACGACAAGGGGAATGATTTGTCTGGCCATAACATTATCCTCCGGAAAATAGATCTATCTGTTCTTTGTGGTTTAAAATTGTTCTCAGCTGTCGTCATCGCCGGAATTCGCAGCCTCCCGTTTATAACCGCTTTCTAACGGGATGTTCCATTAAATTGCAAGGATTTTCGTCCGGCACCATCTTCTTGACCGGGGTGTCTCCATCTCCTATCTTCCCGCGTATGCCCGTCGAGTTCTCCGATAGATCCTTAAACGCTCTTCAGAGCGCGCAATCGGTGGTCGTTTCCACTGGCGCCGGGGTCAGCGCCGAATCGGGCGTGCCGACTTTCAGGGGCGAGGACGGTTTATGGAAAAAATTCCGGCCGGAGGAACTGGCCACTTTCGACGCCTTCCGGGCCAACCCCGAACTCGTCTGGGAATGGTATCAGCACAGGCGGGAAATAATAAACGGGATAAAGCCGAATCCAGGCCATTTCGCCATAGTGGAGATGGCCGGGCTTTTCGATCATTTCCAGCTTATAACCCAGAATATTGACGATCTCCACCGGCTGGCCGGCTCGGACGACATAGTCGAACTGCACGGCAATATCAAGCGCAATCGATGTATAGACTGCGGAGAAATCAACTGCGACGAGGAGTTCGAAAAATTTCCGCCTGTTTGCCAATGCGGCGGGCGGCTTCGCCCCGACGTCGTCTGGTTCGGCGAGATGCTTCCGGAAGGGGCAATAGACAAAGCATTCGCGGTTTCCAGAAAATGCGATCTGTTCTTCACGGTGGGCTCGTCAGGGGTGGTCCAGCCCGCGGCCTCGTTGCCGCTTACGGCCCGGCAGCACGGGGCATTTGTGGTGGAGATTAATATCGAGCCGACCGAGTTGACTTTTATAGTCGATCAGCATCTTAGGGGCAAAGCGGGCGATATCCTGCCCGCGGTTGTGGCCAAAATCAAGGAATTGAGGAAATTATGAAAAATGAGGTATTGGAAAAACTGGAGCGCCTTCCCGAAAATAGCCGTGACAACCTGGCCAGATTCGCCGACCAGCTCTACAAGGCCTTCGACGAGCAGCTGTATTCCATGATGCTTTTCGGCTCGGCCGCGGGCGGAGGATATATCGAGGGGAAGTCCGATATCAACACCATTATCATCCTGGAGACGGTGCGGGTATCCGATCTCGAGGTTATAATGGAGACATGGCGCAAATTCGCCAGAAAGGGATTTGCCATACCGCTGATTTTTGAACGCGGTCACGTGGTTTCGTCGCTGGATACGTTTCCCATAGAATTCTCCGACATGAAGCAGCGCCACCTTGTGCTCTACGGCGCCGACCCCCTGACCGGCGCCGTAATCGAGAAGAAAAATCTGCGCTATCAATGCGAGCGGGAGCTCAAATCGATGCTGGTTAACCTGCGGCGCGGCTTTTTAACCACCGATGCCAAACGCGAGAATATAGAGGCTCTGCTGGAGAACTCGTTATCATCGGTGCTGGCCGCCTGCCGGGGGATGATCTGGATGGCCGACCGCGAGCCCCACGATTTCATTGTCGATCTGCTTAATGACCTGCGCGAGATCTACAATACCGATACGTCGGCCATAGACCGGGTCTGGCGTCTGCGTAAAGGGCACTCCGGCGCCACCGCCATGCTGGAGGCCTTGTTCGAAGACTATCTTTCCAATATCGCCGAGCTGGCCAGAATGGTGGATAGCCGGGGATAGGCGTTCCGCCTGAATTGATTGGCCAGGACGACTGGCAAGAGGATTCTAATTCCTCCTTGTGGCCGTTGCACGCCGTATTCGAGAAGATAAGCGGCCTGCGCCGATCCACTTTCCCCACATTCAAGACAAAATCAACTGCCATCTCGCGATAACTGGAACCTGTTATCGATAAAAGTAGTTATTTTTATCGGATTTAATGATACTGCGGGTTGTGGAGGTTCCCGGCGGAATTGTTCTCATAAATTTGCGGCGCAAAATCCGCGAAATGCAGCGACAAAAAATGAACCGAAAGGAAGGCATCATGAATTGGATAACGATAACGTTTGTTGCATTGTTGCTGATTATTCCGGGAGCCGCGTTCGCCCAAGCCCCCGATACCTCCTGGACCAGGACTTTCGGCGGCACCTTGGCCGAAGGACCGCACGATATCGACCGCACTCAGGACGGGAATTATATTGTGGTCGGCGAGGTGGAATCGAACTACGCCAATTCCGACGTCTATCTGCTTAAAGTTAATTCGGATGGCGATACCCTCTGGACCACGCGTTTCGGCAATACTAATACCAATGAAATCGGCCGCTCGGTGAAGGCGACCAGCGACGGTGGCTATATCATCTGCGGATACGGAGGAGTCAGCCAGGAAAACGAGGTCCTTCTGATCAAGACCGATTCTCTTGGGAACTATGAATGGGGCACATCTTATGGCCCCACTCCGGATAACCGTGGGCATGCCATAATCGAAACTTCCGACGGCGGCTTCATTGTCGCCGGACAGGCCTGGATAGTCAGAGGACCTTTCGGCTCGTATGATATGTATGTCATCAAAACGAACGCCTTCGGCGGCCTGGAATGGGAGCGGTTTATCGGAGGCGGTTCCGGCGATTATGCGCTTGGGGTTTGCGAGGCGGAAAACGGCGATTTCGTGGCCACCGGCAGAACGCAGACGTTCGGTTGGGACGCCTTTCTGGTCAGGCTCAGCCCTTTCGGCGACAGCGTCTGGGCGGTCGGGCTGGGACAGGGGAGTCAGACCGACGGCGCCGACGTCCTGGCTCTTGACGACGGCAGCGGGTTCATGATGACAGGCATCCAATATGATCCGAGCGATGAAGGCTCCAACGCCTTCCTGGCCCGTATCGATAACGACGCCGATATCGTCTGGTGGCGCGACTACGGCGGCCAGGACGAGGAATATGGGACGTCTCTGGCGGCTATGCCGGACGGCGGTTTTATCATCGGCGGGATGACGGCCAGATGGGATACCGGCTGGAATGTTTATGTGATCAAGACCGACTTTTTGGGCAACGAGGAATGGTCGGATGTTTTCGGGGCGGGCGGCGACGATCGCGGGC
>CAZDAH010000015.1:12672-23545 GCA_964503405.1 uncultured Ignavibacteria bacterium | reverse complement strand
GCACTGGATTACGGTCGGTCTCGACGGCAGCATCGCCGTGGCCGGGTGGACCTCCTCCTACGGCGGAGGTTGGCTCGATGTTTACGTCATCAAATTCGAGGGATCGCTCGTGGGTATCGAAGATGACGGGGAAGATCCCGATCTTCCGACCGCCATAACTTTGGAGCAGAATTACCCGAATCCATTTAACGCGTCCACGGAGATAAAGTATAATATTCCCGAAAACAGCCGCGTTGCTCTGGAGATTTACGACCTGCTGGGCCGCAAAATCGAGACTCTGGTAAACGGAAAGCTCGAGCCGGGAGTTCACAGTTCGATCTGGAAAGCCGAGCGAATCAGCTCGGGCGTCTTTTTCTACAGATTGAGCGTCGGGGAGACAGTCATGAGCCGCAGGATGACCTTGTTGAAATAAACCTCGTAATTTACAGCGGCAGCTCATATAATTATTAGCGTGAGCTACCGCCACAAACAAATGGGTTGGCTGATGATCTGGCTTTTTGCGCCGGCCGTGATAATCCTCCTGATCGCCGCGCTGTCAGCTCCACAGGAACCGGAAATCTGGGGAGGGATGGCGCTGGTCCTGGCGACTCTGGCCATGTTCTATTGCCTGACTGTGTCGATCGACAAGAGAATCCTCAGATTTCGTTTCGGCATCGGGATTATCGGGAAGATTATCAAGATTGACGAATGCGAATCCGTGACCCAGGTCCGCAACCCGTGGTATTACGGCTGGGGAATCCATTATGTGAGCCGGGGCTGGATTTACAACATATCCGGTTTCGACGGTATCGAATTGAAGCTGAAAAACGGCAAAATCATTATCCTCGGTACGGACGAACCGGAGGAATTGCTGCGGGCGATAAGAGCCAATATGGCGATGGAGTAGATCCGAGGGAAACTTCCGGCTCGAATGCGTACCGCCCTGCCAGAAACTTTTTTTATGAAATGCGGGTTCTTTCTGCGTGAATACTCAGTCAATTCAGAATGGAGGATGTGATGAAAGCTAACGTGGGAAGCATAGACAGGACAATTCGGATTATTCTCGGCCTGGTCATCGCGGCTATCGGCATATTTGTCGTCAAATCCACGGCCTGGATCATAATCCTGACCGCGTTCGGCCTGATACTTTTCAGCACCGGACTGACGCGGATGTGCCTGATGTATATGCCGTTTAAGATCAACACCTGCAAGACGGAGGAGAAGCCGGCAGCGTAGGAGTATGATTGCGGTGTGGGTTCGCCTGACCGCACAGGTGATATGATTGTAAAATTCTGCAAGACTGCGATTATTCTCTTCTTGATATTGATCATCGACGGCTGTAGTATCGTCGGATTTGGTATCGGTACGGCAGTAGACCGCTCCCGTTCGGATGAGAAGCGGATCGACGTGTGGGAGATCGGAAAAGTGGATGAAGGTACCAGGATGACAATCTTTCTCAATGACGGTAGCGCGATCGAGGGCGAATACGGCGGATTGGCGGCGTTGCCCGACAGTGACTATTTAGCCGACTATCGCCGGATTCAAAACGAGGAAACGGGACCGCTGATTCTGCCGCAAATCGGAGATACGATCCGGATTTCAACGGTGCACAAAAGCGAAAATGAATATCGATTCAGATGTTTCATTTACAAATACATAAAAAAGGCGAGCGAATTTAATAATCATCCCGTCGCCGGAAATCAGTTCATCCTGGCAATACCGTTAAATGGAGACGGCTATATCGAGGAAATAGCGTTAGGTGACATACAACGAGTAGAAACAATGACCGGAATCGTAATCGAAGGCGATAATCTGAGAGAGTATTCCCGCCAAGGCAGGCTTCCTTTAAAAACCGCCGCCGTGCTGAAACCAGATTCAGGCGCCTCCTTGTATATGCCGGTTAACGAGATCTCGTCGATCTCAATTCCCAGAATCAAGAAAGCCAGGAAGACGCTTTTTATTGCCGGGTTGATTTTCGACATAGTGGCTGCTGTGCTTTTAATAGATTTTGACAGGCACGTTTTCGATGGACCTTTGGAGCTGGATCTGGCCATGAAATTTGAATGATTTTCTTGGTGAGAATAAGGAAAGAATCGCCGGGCTGCAACCACAATCTGGTTTGGGGTTGAGCGCAAACACGATTATATTCCCCCCCATGTCCCCCTTCTCGGCCGAATCCAGGATCGCCCTGTTTTCGGCGCGGGTCGGCGGAATTTTTAAATTTTCGCAAGTTGTTTTAGAAATGCAGGCAGGTTACATGAAATCCGCCGCTTATCTCCTGCGGATCTGCTTGTCAGCGACACCAAAAAACGTCGTTCCGCGTCGATCATATCGGCGGCCTTATCCAAACGCGTCATATCATCAGGCCCGGGGGAGGACGTTAGCTTAACTTCGATAGCCCAGAGTTCGCGGCCGAAGTCCAATACCAAATCCAGCTCGTACTGATCGCTGGTTCTGAAATAATAGGCATCGAATCTTCGCCCGCGCGCGGTCAATTCTCCGATAGCCTGTTCGATTACAAAACCTTCCCAACTCGCTCCGACCAATGGATGCGCTAATAAGGCTCTTTCATCCGCGATATTAAGCAGGGCATGGAGCAGGCCGGAATCGCGCCAGTAAATCTTAGGGCTCTTAATCAAACGCTTCTTGATATTCGCATGATAGGGCTGAAGCCTCCGGATCAAAAAAGCGCCCTCGAGATAAGCAATGTAGCTATTGATCGTTTGATAGGAGAGCCCCAGGTTTTGCCCCATTCGCGAGGCATTCCACATCTGGCCATGTAAAGCGGCAAGCATGCGGAACATACGATCAGTAGTTTGGGGTCTCGCCGGTAATCCCCAAAGCGGCAAATCCCTTTGAGCCAACAGAGTCAGATAATCCAACTGCCATCGAGGATATTGGCCCGGCTTCAGGACCCCGCCATCAGGGTATCCACCATAAAGCCAGTGACGCTTCCGCGATGTTTTCGCCGTAAGCTCGGTCGAGAGAAACGGCGTCAATTCTACCAAAGACAATCGTCCGGCTAATGACTCCGAAACTTGAACCATGAGCGCAGGCGATACGGACCCCATCAATAAGAATCGCCCCATACGTTTTCGTTCGTTGTCGATAGCCCCGCGCAATCGCGTAAAGACTACCGGCCAGGATTGAGCCTCGTCGAGGATTATGAGGTCCTTGCCCGCTACCAGAATATCCCACTTCAAGTCCAATCGCAACCGATCCGATTCCTGCTCGAGATCAAAATAGACTCCACTCAAAGTTTGCGCCAAAGTTGTTTTACCGCATTGGCGCGGCCCGATAAGGGCGACTGCGGGAGAGGATTTCAGCCGATCGAGAAGACATCGACGAAGATAACGCCGGATCATATTTTGTAATATAGAAGTTAATTTCTAATTTGCAAGTATTTATTTTAAACCAACGGCGATAAATATTGAGTCTCTTAAGCCGTTAATCGGCCAGAGTAATGAAATTGTGGCTGGCGGTATCCTCAACTCGTTTGAGGTCGATCATAATCTTTATTATATTCCTCCCATGCCCCCCTTCTCGGCCGAATCCAGGATCGCCCTGCTCTCGCAGCGGGTGCCGAAGGCTCTGAAACTGCTGGAGGACTGCACGGTCTGCCCTCGCGAATGCCATGTCAACCGCATGGCCGGGGAAACCAGCATCTGCGGCATGGACGCCCGCCTAAAGGTATCGTCGGCCAACCTCCATTTCGGGGAGGAGCCCCCCATTTCCGGCTATCGAGGCTCCGGAACAATCTTCCTTTCCGGCTGCAATCTCACCTGCGCCTATTGCCAAAACTACCCCATCAGCCAGATTCGCCACGGGGAGTATATGACATCAGCGGAGGTGGCCGAGGCCATGCTGGAGCTGGAGCGACGAGGCGCGCATAATATTAATTTCGTCACCCCCACCCATTACGTGCCGCAGCTGATGGAATCGATGCTTATCGCCTATCGTAAAGGCCTTTCCCTGCCCATCGTCTACAACTCGTCGGGATACGATAAAGTCGAGAGTCTGCGTCTTCTCGACGGCATGGTCGATATCTACATGCCGGACATGCGCTATTCACGCGAGGAATCGTCGCTCTGTTATTCCCAGGCTAAAGATTACCCAGAGGTTAACCAGGCGGCCATTAGAGAGATGCACAGACAGGTGGGAGATCTGCTTGTCGACAGTGAAGGGATCGCTGATAAAGGACTCCTGGTGCGGCATTTGGTTTTGCCCGAGGGTATCGCCGGATCAAGGGAAATATTCGAATTCCTGGCTAATGAGATTTCAGCGAATACTCACGTCTCGGTGATGAGTCAGTATTTCCCTGCCAACCGGGCGCCGCGGATGCCCGGCATCAATCGCCGATTGAAAAACAGCGAATTCAAGGAGGCGGTCGACGCTTTCCATGCGGCCGGACTGCACAATGGTTACATCCAGCCGTACCCGCAGAGTTACGCTTTGTAGCCCTTCCCGCTGTTTCGGGTATTACAGTTCCCCAAAGGGGGTCACGCTCGGCGTCGTCGGAAACCATTCCTGACGACAATTATGCAGATGCACGAAACACTTGCGTGATAAGACAAGAATTTTTGTCCTGCCGATTTCGATTATTGAAATAAACCGCCGAGTCGGGCGACCCGGCGGCGCTGTAGGCGATTTAGTTAGAGCTTATAAAGTTCGCCGTACTTGGCGTTGAGATAGTCCACCAGGTACTTGTGCGTCAACGCTTCTCCTGTGACCTTCTTGACCAGGTCGTCGGCGCGATAACGCTGCCCGTGGCCGTGGATATTCTGCCGCAGCCATCCGAACAGCGGTTTGAAATCCCCTTTGGCGAACTGCGCGTCGAGATCGCCGAGCTCTTGTCTCGCCCTGGCGAAAAACTGCGCTGCGAAGAGATTCCCCAAAGTGTATGTGGGGAAATATCCGATCAGTCCGGCCGACCAGTGCACGTCTTGCAGGCAGCCTTGTGCGTCGTTTTCCGGCTTTATCCCGAAATATTTTTTGAATTTCTCGTTCCACAACCCGGGAACGTCGGCAATATCGATATCGCCGTTGAAAAAGGCGCTCTCCATTTCGAATCGAAGAAGGATATGCAGGTTGTAGGTGGCTTCGTCGGCCTCCACTCGAATATAGGACGAACGAACGTCGTTAACGGCGAAATAGAACTGCTCGAGGGAAACCCCGCCGAGGGATTCCGGAAACGTCTTCTGAGCCCTGGGGAAGAAATATTTCCAGAACGACCGGGATCGTCCCACCATATTCTCCCACATCCTCGATTGCGATTCGTGAATGCCCAGCGAGACTGATTCCCCGCAAGGGGTACCGTAATGATCCGCGGGAAGTCCCTGCTCGTAAATGCCGTGCCCGGCCTCATGCAGAATCCCGAAAAATGCCTGCGGGAAATGATTCTTATGATACCGGGTGGTGATCCTGATATCGCCGGGGCCGAATCCCGTGCAGAACGGATGCACCGTCTCATCGAGACGCCCCGATTCGAAATCGTAACCGATCGCCTTTGCGGCATCGGTGCCGAACTGTCTTTGGCTCTCAACCGGAAACTCCCTGGTTATAATCGTTCTGTCGGGTTCGATACCCGAATCCCGAATATTCGTCAGGAGCTTCACGAGTTCGTCTCGCAGGCCGGCGAAAACCTTGCTGATATGGGTTGTCGACGCTCCCGCCTCGTAATCGTCAAGCATGGCGTTATAGGCGACATCCTTATAACCGACCGCCTCCGCCTGCTGACGTTTCAATTTGACTATTTTCTCCATCCAGGGTCGGAAAGAGGCGAAATTCGATTTCTCGCGGGCCTCCTGCCAGGCCCTCTGCCCCATAGTGATGGTCCTGCTCAATTCCTCCACCAGCGATTTGGGGACTTTTACCGCCTTATCATAGGCGCGCTTGATCTCCCGCAGATTGGCCGAATCGACGCCCTCAGACTCGGGATCGATTCCCGCGTAAATCAACTCGTTGATTATTTCCCCGATGCGGGGGGAAGTGAATTTATCGTGGACTATTCCGGCCAGAAGCGACACCTGGTTGGCCCGGTTCTCGGATCCCTTCGGAGGCATGTAAGTTCGCTCATCCCAATCGAGCACCGATTGGCAGGAGTTGAGAATTGTGATCTCGCCGGTCAACTTGTAAAGCTCCTCGGTAAGCCGCGTCGTCTTTTCGTTCATCGTTTGTTCCCCATCTTTTTAATCGCGCACAACGTGTCGAAATATAAATGAAATAATCGGATCCACAAAGAAAATACTTGAGCCTTGCTGATCCCAATCAAAAATCGCCGCAATATCGGCCGAGGAATTTCGAGCCGTTCCATCATTCTATGAGGAACCTGATGAAATCGCGATATCTACTCGCCCGGGTTATGCCCATATCAATTGAAAACCATGGTGTCTTCAAAACAAAAATCCCCGGGGTAACGGCGCTCGTCCCCCGAGGATTTCATATTCATCCGGATATATTTCTTAAAGATCTCCGATTTCCGGGAATTCTCCCTCCAGCCTGTCAAGCCGCGTTTCAAGCGCCTGCACGTCGTCCTCGAGCTTGTCTGCGAGTTCTTCGAGTTCTTCCGCCCTGGCCTCGAGCTTCTCGGCTTTATATTCCATCTCGCGTTCAAGATCCTCGCTGTCGTAATCGACACTGGCCAGCTTGAAAATTCCGGCTACCGCCTGAATTCCCATGGCCGCTCCGGCCGCCCCGATCCCCGCTCCCTCGAGGGCGATTTCTTTGGCCCGGCCTTCGAGATCTATAGCCATTATGTAAATCTCTTTTATCAATTCCCTTTGTTCGTCATCGAGATCGACTTCCTGCCCCTTGACATAAAGCCTGTGCTCCGCCGTAATCCGGATCTCGTCCCGATGCCGCCCGTCGGGGTAGAGGCATATCGCTTCATCCTCTATATCGAGATCGTAATCTCCTATGTCGCAAATGTCATTCCAGGTGGAAACGTCGCAGCATTTATTGCCTGCCGCCAGGGCTGGTGAGAATGCCATAACGAATGCTGCCAGACTTATGACAAACGTCCTCATAATATGCCTCCATTTTCTATCGATATCCATACCTCCGAATACGGATTTTGGCCATTGTTGTTTCGGGCTTTTTCGCGGGCTTTCCGCGCCGGACGGCGTCGCTTCAGAGCCCATAATGTCCAAAAAAATTAACAATTTACATATCCCGGGCAATTGTATATCCTACGCCTGTGAAAACCGCTATTATAGTAAATCCGGTCAGCGGCGGAGGCAGAGCCCTCAAGGCCCTGCCCAAAATCGTGGAATGGACATCGTCCAACAAGATTGAGTTCGAGATGTTCTCCACTACCGGACCTGGCGACGGTACCCGTCTTGCGCGGCTATGCCGGTTCAGTCAATTTGAGCGGGTGATCGTGGTCGGGGGCGATGGTACCGTCAACGAGGTAGCCTCGGCCCTTATCGAGAGCGACGCGATCCTGGGAGTGCTCCCGGGAGGCACGGGGAATGATTTCTATAAGATGCTCGGCAACGGTAAATCTCTGAAAACCGGCCTGGAGACCGCTTTTCTCGGCCAGGCCGGCCAAGTCGATATCGGGCTTGTCAACGGTCGGCCCTTTTTCAACACCGCCGGCATCGGCTTTGACGCGGAAGTCGCGCGCCGAGCCGCCCGATCCAATGGCTCGTCGGGGAGACTGATCTACCTTGCCGCGGTATTTCAATCGTGGCGCAATCTTCACCCCATAGAGCTGGAGATAGAGCTCGACCGGGTGAAGATGTCGGCCGAAATAATCCTGTTTTGTGTCGGCAACGGCCGCAGTTCCGGCGGAGGATTCTACCTTACTCCTCACGCCAATATCAGCGATGGTTTATTCGACGTCTGCCTGATCGAGGCCATGCCAAAAATCAGGATTTTCAGATATCTTCCGCGAACTTTGAACGGTTCCCATGTTCGGCTCCCGGGAGTAAAAGTGTTCAGGTGCAGGAAAATATCGATAAGCTCGCATCGCGATCTGCCGGTGCATATCGACGGCGAGCCATTGAAGGGACCCGTAAAGAAGCTGGATTTCGATATGGACGGCAGAAAACTCAAGGTGGCTATGGTCCGACGATGAGAAGATTCGTCAATATCATCCTTACTGCCGGAGCCTGTCTGCTCTGCGGATCCGCGGGAGACGCCTTGGGCCAGGATACCGATACGGTAAGGACGAGAGAAGCAAGTCCGAGCGGGGCCTTGCTGCGCTCCGCTTTTGTCCCCGGACTGGGGCAGCTCTATAACAGGAAATATATTAAAGCGGGGTTATTCGCCGCCGGGGAAAGCTGGCTGGCTCACGGTATTTACGAAAACTGGAAAGAGGCCGACCGTCACGAGAGCAATTTGAAATCGGCGGTCGACGATCCGGAATATCAGGCCGCCGAATTCGCGAAATACGAGAATGCAAGGGATCGAAGGAATCTTAAAATCTGGATTCTGGCGGCGACAATTTTTTATTCCATGTTCGATGCTTATGTTGACGCCCAACTGGCCGATTTCGACCAGACCGACCGATCATTCGAGGTCTTTATCGGCCCGGACAAGAATGACGATATAAAAATCGCTTTGGCTATTGATATCCCATGAATATCCTCGGCATCTCGGGAAGCCCCGTAGGCGGATCGTCGACAGACCTGCTGGTGAACGCCGCCCTGGAGGGGGCGTCAAAATTCTCCAGGACGCGGTTCATACGATTGAACGACCAGCAGATCATGCCCTGCCAGTCTTGCGGTCAAAGCCCCGAGCCCGATTACTGCTTCTTTCATGATGACATGGACAGGATTTACGAGGCCATGGCCAAAGCGGAAGGAATCATCCTCGGCTCGCCGATCTATTTCGATTCGGTCTCGGCCCAGGCCAAGCTATTCATAGACCGCACCAACTGCCTTCGCCCGGCTGATTTCAGCGACGAAGATAATCCGAGTTTCAAAGAGCCGTTGTTCAAAGGCAAAAAAGGGGGAATAATTATCGTGGGGGGCGAAAGGGAGAAATTCGACTCCGCTTTTCGCACGGCCAGGGGATTTTTTATCTGGGCTGGTATCGAGATCGTATTCGAATTGAAATTCGCCGGCGGCGGATTCAAAATCGGCGAGGCCGGAAAGTACAGCCGTCTGATCGAGCAGGCAAAATCGTACGGGGAGAATATGGCCGCAGGGATTTCCGGAAAATGATCGCCGCTCCGGATTGCTAAAGTGATTTTTCCTTATCCTTGAATATTTTTTCTATTTTCCCGAGATAATCCTCGGTCCGTTCAAACGTCTCTTTATGACGCTTCTTCACTTTTTTCGACGTTTCATAGGAGAGAATCGTCTCGAAATCTCGCATCGCTTCTTTCAGTCGTCCCATCTTGAAATAACAAACTCCCCGTCTGTATCCGCAAAATATCAGGTTATAATAATTCTGATTTCCCGTCGCATTGAACGAATCGATAAGTCTGGAATAATAGTCGGCGGCCAGGTTCAGGTTGCCGGTCCGCCAGTACGCGCCTCCCAGTATCCACAATGAGTTCCGGCCGCCTCCCGTTTCCTCTTCCATGCGTCTGCCGATCTCGATGGCCTGCTTGTATTCCTTCTCCTGAATAAGAGCCCAGGCCAGGCCCGCCCGGGCAGGTAGGCTCGAGAACAGAGAGCTATCTACGGCCAATTTTAATTCCAGGATTCCCTTATCCCTGTTATTCGGCAGAAACGGTATATATTTCCCCAGCTTGACTGTGGACCAATAATGATAATTCCCCATGCCGGTGTAAGCGTCGTAGAGCGCAGGGTCGATCTCTATCGCTTTTTTGAATTTGCCCTTTGCCTTCAAGCCGGCGACCAACGATTTCAGCCAGCTTTTCTTCTGGGCATAGAGAACCGATTTGTAGCCGTGGGCCGTGCCCAGAAAAAACTGCCCCCAGGCATCGTCGGGATTTTCCTTCTCCCACTTCTCCAGCAGATCGACGCTCGTATCGACATGTCCGAAAAAAACTCTCTCCCGCGAAAAATCTTCGGCGTCCAGCATCTCGGCATGCGCGACAGCCGCGCACAGGAGATGATAGATCGGTTTTCCGGGGACGGTGTCCGTCATGTCGCCCACGATATCGTAAGCGGCAACGAAACTATCGGAAAATACCATGGCAATCGAATTCGAAAAGGCGGCGATTTGATCATGCGACGGCTCCACTGTCGCCGAATGGCATTTTGCGAATGTCAAAATCAGCAGGAGAATCAACGGGCGGATCACGGCGATCGCTCCCGGACAGTTTTTAACAATGGACCGATCTTACCGAGAATTTCCTTCAGATCTGCCCTCTCCAAAAGTTTTTCAGCCAGTTCGGCCGACCACTCGAGCGGTGTCTCGGCCCGGTCGCGCGCCCCCATTTTCTCCCGGCATAACCCCATGAAGTAGCGGCATTCCATTTCCCCGCCGAGATCATAATAAGCAGACTCCAGGTATACCGTGAGAATAGCCTCGAACGCCTGCAGGGCCTGCTCGAAACGCTCCGTCTCCATATAAGACCTGCCCACCCAGAACAGGGAAAAGGGGTCCCGGGGGTTAAGCTCTCTTACTTCCTGTTCCCAGTGTTCGATTGCCTGATCGTATTTGCCGTAATCGCAGTAGATCCTCATAAGGGCATATCGTCCCTCGTGCGACGCGAATTTGCCGTATACTATCGCCGTCTTAATCTCTTCGATTCCCTTTTCCCGCTTATCGGAGAAAAACGGCAGCCACCAGAGCGCCTTAGTCTTGGCGCTGCGCCAGTAATCGTAGGTTCCCAGCCCGAGGTAAACGTCCTTATAGGAGCTGTCGGCCTCGAACGCTTTTCCCAGGAGACTCCTTCCTCGCAGGCCGTCTTTGAACGCTCCCCACCAGTCGCCGTCGAATGATTTGAATATTCCCCGATATCCCACGGCCCCCC
>CAZDAH010000015.1:5424-12662 GCA_964503405.1 uncultured Ignavibacteria bacterium | reverse complement strand
CCCATAATAGAAAAGATCCTCGGCGGTAAAATCTCCGCTTTTCTCTTTCAATTCCCCGATTTTTATGGCTTTGTCCACATGTTCATAAAAGCTCTCCTTATAGGAGAAATTCCTGTAATCGGAAACGAGATTGGAATAGACCGCGGCCACGAAGAAATAACCTTTGGGCGACGTCGAATCGGCGGCTATTACGCTTTGAAACAAGACCAGCGCCGAATCGAATTGTTCTGCATCGACTTGCACAATCGCTTCCCAAATCAGGCTATCCTGCGAATCATAAGTGTAAGAAGAATTGTAACCCGGCGATGAAAGCAGGGTTGCGGAAACAAGACAAATCGACGCCGTCAGCGAAGCCAACATGAGCAAGCAATAAAGTCGCTGTGCATCTTTTGTGCAAGCGATTTTATTTGAATTCAAGAGGTAAATTCCTTGGGAAAAATGACGAAAAATAATCAGGACAGAGCTTATGAAAACTGCTCTTACGCAGGGGGAAAATAACGATGGCCAACATTCTGGTAGTTGACGATCAAAAGGTTCTGCGCAAGAACCTTGCCTTCTATTTGAAAAGCCAGGGGCATGTTGTCGATACCGCGGATTCCGGCGAGGAAGCTCTGGAGAAAACCAAGGATACCTTTTTCGATATAGTCATTACCGATTATAAGATGGGAAATCTCTCCGGCTACGATTTGATGAAGCAGACAAAACAGCTCCATCCATCGTCGCAATTTATCATCATGACCGCCTTCGGAAATATTCCTCTGGCGGTCGAAATGGTGAGAAACGGAGCAAGCGATTTCGTGCCCAAGCCTTTCGAGTACGTAACTATCCTGGAAAAAATCAACCGAATCCTGGAAAGCTCCCGGATCCCCGCGGTCAGGGAGATCTCGGAAAACTCCAAAATGGTGGTTTTCTCCCAGAAGATGAAAGACGTCGAGGATCTCTCGGTGAAGGCCGCCTCATCCGACATTACCATTCTTATCGAGGGCGAATACGGCACCGGAAGAAGGACACTAGCGAGCCTGATCCACCGGATGAGCAAACGCGAGAAAGGCGAGTTTGTCATAGTGGAATGCTCCAACAATTCCGAATCGCTTTTGGAAAGAGAAATTGTCGGTTCTGACAACCCCGGAGACACGGGAGCGCTGGGCATGGCCAACGGCGGAACAGTCCTGTTCCGCGATATCGAAAAACTTTATCCTAATCTCCAGCTCCGGCTCACCCGGTTCCTGCGGGAGGGGACTTACCTTCCGGCCGACGGTTCCGGGATCAGGCGCTCCGAGGCCCGGGTGATCGCGTCGACATCGCTGAACCTGAAAAAACTAATCGCCGACGGCTCTTTCAGGGAGGACCTTTTCTATCAACTCAACGTCATGCCGATTTATGTTCCGCCGTTGAGGACGAGACCTTCAGACTTGCCTCCTTTGGTGAGCCATTTCATTACCATTTATAAGAACAAATTCAACAAGAACATCTCGGGCATTTCCGACGAGGCCATGAACTGGATGAAGGGCTACGGCTGGCCCGGGAATATTCAGGAACTGGAGAACATTCTGGCCCGAGCCTGCACACTGGCCACCAGCGAGCTTCTGGACGAGTCTCTGATTTTCACTCTTCCGCAGGACAGGCCGGCGTTGGATGATTCGCCCGGCTACCTGAACATGACTCTCAAGGACAATCAAAAGACGTTGATTCTGAAAGCTCTCAAACAAAATAACAACAATTACTCGAGAACCGCATCGCAGCTGGGGATCTCCCGCACCACCCTGTGGCGCCGGATGAAGAAATTCAAGATCGAGGGAATGCCGATCAAAATTTAGATCCGATTTCGGATCTGCAGAAGGGGAGCCGCGCGGTTCCCCTTTTTTGTTTGACGTTGACAGGTATCGTTTTAGCCGGTAGTTTTCGGTCAATGACTTTTCAACGCAGGATATTCCTCGTAATTTTCATGGTGGGGTTTACCCCCGCGCTGATCATATTGCTGATTTCCGCGGCCTTGCTTAATTCTACTATTGACAGGGTGGGCGCGGTAGGACTGGAAAACAGTCTCGGCGCGGCCTCGATCATGACCTCGGATGCGGAGATCGCGCTGGGTGAATTTCTCAAGAAGGCCCTGGGCGAACGAATCGATTGGGCCGATCATTCGAAACTGCGTGAATGGATGGACGTCAACCGCCTCGATCTGGCCTTCAGGATTGAAAAGGGAAATGCGGAAGTCTTCTTCGCTCGGTCAGGAGGGCCGATTCCGGCCGATAATTTCCCATCGCTGAAACTCGCTTCCGGAGTTTTTCATATGGAGTTGGAGAAGAATTCCTATATCTGCTTCGCGATGGGGGATTCCGTTACCGGGATGGGCTGCGGAGTGATTATGCCCGCCGGCTACTCCGAGCGAGGACGAATATTATCCAATGCCCTTTCCGCCGCCGCCAGTTTGGGGATTTACAAAGGATTCTCGCTTAAGCTTCTGGCGGTCATTACGATCCTTATGATCATTCTTGTCATGATAGCGGGATTGATGGTCTCGACCGTCATAAGCCGCCGACTGGTCAAACCGCTCGAGCTGCTGACACTCGGCGCCGCGAGAATCGGCCGGGGAGATCTCGATTACAGGGTAAAATTATCCGGCGGCGACGAGTTTTCCCGCCTCGCCGGTTCATTTAACGATATGGCGCAATCGATCAAGGAAAATCAGGCCAGGCTTTTGGACGCGGAAAGGCTGGCGGCCTGGCGCGACGTGGCCCGGCGAATCGCCCATGAGATCCGCAATCCTCTGACGCCCATGACCGTGGAGCTTTTTCGCCTGAAACAGAGGATCGGGAAAGATGGCGGCCTGGCGTACGAGGCCATGAAATCGCTGGAATCAATAGATTCGCAAATCCGGGCGCTGCAAGATCTATCCGGCCAGTTTTCGCTATTCGCCAGGGAACCTGAATTGAAAAGAATCCGATGCGATATCCGCGAAATTATTACTGATTCTGCCGGGCTGTTCCGAAATTATGAGAATGTCGAAATCCAGATTGAACTTCCCGATAATTTGCCGACATTAAACATCGATCCGGCCATGATGGGACGGTTATTCGGCAATCTACTGAAAAACTCGATCGAAGCATCGCCAAAGGGCGTAAACATATTGCTGAAAGCCGAGAATTTGGAAGACGCGGTCGGGGTATTTATTCGCGATAATGGCCCTGGCTTTCCGAAAGAAAAGCTCGATAAAATCGACCAGCCGTATATTACCACCAAAAGATCGGGCACCGGTCTGGGCATGGCCATAGTGAAAAAAATAGTCGAGGAGCACGGCGGGACGATCCGTTTTTATAACGATGGCGGCGCGGTGGCGGAGATAATGCTGCCGTTCGGATCGTAGCCCCAAAGGAATAAGACGCATAAGAAATGTGAACTGATAAACGCGGGACCAGCGTGGAAAAACAGAAGTATCTGCCCTGCCGGGACATACTTATGGATCTCACATGAATTATCGGCGTCCTCGCCGAATCCTATCTGCATCTCGCCAGTTATGGTAAAGGCATATGGCTTTATTCCCTCGGTTTCTTATCCGAAGGCCCCTGCTCCGGGAAATCACCAATTTATGTTGACGAGAATTCTTGTCAGATATCCCATTAAGACCGAAAAACTGAAGTTAATCAACGTACCGCCGAGATACTATCCGGCATCCGCGTTAATCGAGTCTTCGCGTATCAAGGATTTCGCGGCAAACATCAGGGCTAATCCCGTAATCTCGCCGGCCAAAATAAATGTTATTGTCAATATATTCTCGCACTTGCCTATTAGCGCTCCCGTATCGAACCCTGAACCGCTGCCTTCTTTCGACGTTTTCCCATTGTCGGCAGGGGGACGTCCAACGAAGAACCTGACAATGTAACCGCTCAGGATAATTGCCGGCGAATATCCGGCAAAAATCGCGATGATCCGAGGCGTTTTCATTCCCGCCACTTCGATAGTTGTCAGAAAATACAAAGCAAATACCTTGTAGGATAGAATACAAATATTCATCGTTGTATCACCCTGACCCCTCAAGGTATAGATCCATAAGGGAATACGCTCTGCTTATCAGATTCCAATTCGATCTTCGCAAAACGTCCGACACAGCTTGCTGAGTTATTCCTATTTTTCCGGCGACCTTCACCTGATTTTTCGACTCCTCGATAAGTTTCGCGGCAATATGATATGCCGGCCCATCCATCAGGCTGGAATTCTTGGTCCCGATTCCGATATCTATTTCCCCCAAGACCAATGCGAATCTGAATTGATTCGGATAGATTAATTCATTCAGCGTTCGACATATTATATAACAATGTCCGGGGCGTCTCAATAAGCCCGAAATCTCGTCCATTCCACGAGAGAATTCCAGCGGAGCGATCATATCTCCGCCAAAAATCGTCTTTGTTCTCTTTAGCGATTCCTTAATTTTATTCAATTCCTTCCGCCGGTCGACGATTTTCCTGGACCGCACCAAATCGCCGAGAATGACAGTTTTAATATTTCCCTTGTTTTTCATGATACAAATTTATGAATTTGTATTGAAAGTTGCCGGTAATTCTTCGGGAAAAATGAGATTGCCGCAATTAACGGTCCAAAATGCTGTTCGAGTAACAATGTCGGCAGCAAGCTGCCGACCTGCATTTCTTCGTTCTATTTCAAGAACTTCCCGTTTTTGAAAAACAGCTCCCCGTCGGCGTAGATTGAGCCGCCCTGGCGCAGGTCGCAGACCATATCCCAATGCAATCCTGATTGATTCTTGCCGCCGCTTTCGGGATACGATTGCCCCAGGGCCATATGCATTGTCCCGCCGATTTTCTCGTCGAATAGCGTATTGCGGGTAAAATCCCTGATGCCGAAATTAGTGCCGATGGCCAGCTCGCCGAGGTAACGCGAGCCTTTGTCCATATCGAGCATGGCGTTTAGATATTTCTCCCCTTTGGCCGCCCTGGCTTTGACCGCCTTGCCGTCTTTGAATTCCAGGGTGACATCGTCGACCTCGCGGCCCTGATAAACCGCCGGGAAGGTGAACCTGATATGCCCGTTGGCCGAGTTTTCGACCGGCGCGGTGAACACCTCGCCGTCGGGGAAATTATTGGCGCCGTCGCAATTGATCCACTTGCGCCCGGCGACGTTGAAAGTGATATCGGTATCAGGCGCCACAACCCTCATCTGTTTTTTTCTGCTGAGATATTTGATTATCCTGGCGTTGTATTTTGACATCTTCTTCCATTCGGCCACGGGGTCCTTTTTATCCAGCCTGCAGGCTTTGAATACGAACTCTTCGTAATCGGCCAGCGACATGCCCGCGTCCTGGGCCGCTGCGTAAGTGGGATAGAGGCATCCCACCCAGAAAAACGTTCCTTCGGCTGATCTTTTCATGATCTTCTTCATTATGGGAGCGGCCGCTTTCTGCGCCGCCGCCTGCTTTTTGGGGTCGATATTGGATAACTCCTTCGTGTTATAGTTCGACATAACCGAGACAAGGCAGTCTGTCTTGTCCATCTCGAACTTCTGTATGGGGGTGATGAATTTCAACTGTTTTTCCGAAGAGTATTTGAAATAGATCTCTTCGAGCCCCTCCACTCTTATACGGGTGAATGGATGAGCGCCCGTTTTCAAAGCCTGCTTATACAGTTCGGTTATCAGCGACGTGGCCAGGGTGGTGCCCCTTATACATACGAGTTGATCCTGCTTTAATTTCACGCAATAGTTGAGCAAAACACCGGCGTATTTCTCGATTCTCGGATCTTTCATCTCTCAGCCTCTCCGTTTCAAATTCACGCGTCCGGGGAAATATTAATCGCGTTCGCATTATTATACCGCAATTTTCGATTTTGGCCTTATCTATTTTTGAGTTTCTCCAGCTTGTCGTATAGCTTCTCCAGCCGGGCGTACAGTTCGTTTCGCTGTTCGACCATGTCCCAGATCTTCTGCCAGTCAGGCGATGTTTCGAGTTTTACCATAACGGTTTCGAGGTCGGATATGGTTTTTTCCAGGGCTTCTATCTCTTTTTCCACCCCGGCGATAATCTGGGGGTTGACGTTCCTTGTCGTTCTGCGACTTTGTATGATCCGCTTTTCGGGCGATTTTTCCGCTCCCGCGGCAATCTTGTCCAAAAATTGCTTTTTCTCTTTGTAATACGAATAGTTGCCCGGGTAAACGCTCAGGCCGCCGTTCTCCAAGACAAAGATCTTCTCCGCGAAACCGTCGAGGAACTCGCGGTCGTGCGTGACGCAGAGCACGGTTCCCTCGTATTCGGCCAGGGACTCCTCCAGGCTCTCGCGTGACTGTATATCGAGATGATTGGTGGGCTCGTCGAGCACCAGGAAATTCGGTTCCGACGCGATGATCCGGGCCAGCATCAGACGCGACTGCTCGCCGCCGGAGAACGTCTCTACCTTCCTCCAGACGTCATCGCCGCGGAACAGGAATCCCCCCAGATAAGACCTCGCCTGCGGCTCAGTCCATTCCGGCCTGATCTCCCGTATTACCGAAATAGGCGCGGCCTCCTGATCGAGATCGGCCGACTCCTGGTCGTAATATCCGATTGTCAGTTTCCTTCCCAGTTCGAGCGCCCCGGACCCCGGTTCGAGATTCCCCATTATCAGTTTCAAGAGAGTAGTTTTGCCGGAGCCGTTGGTTCCAAAGAGCCCGACGTGTTCCCCTCGTTCGATCACGAAATCCAGATCTTTCAATAGCGGCGAATCGTCATAGGAGAACGAGCTCGTTTCGCATTTGACCACGATCCGGGAGGATCGTCCCGCTCCCTTGAAGCTTAACGACGCGGTATCCGCGGCTGACGGCGGTTTGTCCAGCCGCTCCAGGCGGGCAAGCATCCGTCGACGCGACTGCGCCTGTTTGGTCTTTTGCCCGGCGATATTGCGGCGGATATAATCCTCCGTCCTGGCGATAAATTCCTTTTGCGCCTCGTAGTTTTTGAGCATCGAGGTCATCCGCTTTTCGCGCTCGGCAAGGTAGCCCTCATAGTTGCCGGGATAAGTTATTATTCGACCGTCCACGAGTTCCCAGACAGAGGTGGCGGTGTTGCGGATAAAAGCGCGATCATGGGAAACGTAGATCACGCCTCCTTCGAATGAGTTCAAAAATGATTCCAGAAATTCGAACCCTTCGATATCGAGATGGTTGGTAGGCTCGTCAAGAAGCAATAGATCCGGTTTTCCTATAAGCAACTTAGCCAGCGCCGCCCGGTTCTTCATTCCGCCGGAAAGTTCGTTCAA
>CAZDAH010000015.1:0-5414 GCA_964503405.1 uncultured Ignavibacteria bacterium | reverse complement strand
TATCAAAACCGAGTCCGGCCAGGATCTCTCTGGCCCCGGCTTCCATAACATACCCGCCGGACTCCTCGAATTCATGCTGAAATTTGCCAAGTTCATCGAGAAGATGGCGGTCGTTCGCTTCTCGCTCGAGAAGATCATGGATTTCTCCCAGGCGATTTCTCAACGATACGAGTCGTTCCAGGCCGCCGATAGCGTAATCGAACAAAATTCGATCCGATTCAACCGCTGCGTCCTGCCGCAAATACCCGATTCTGATGGTTCCGGGTATTTCCAGCGATCCCTTATCCTGGTCCTTTATGCCCGCTAAGATCTCCAGCAGCGTGGTCTTGCCGGTGCCGTTTACCCCCAGGAGCGCGATCCTCTCGCCGCTTTTAACCGCTCCCGAAGCGCCTTTGAGTATCCTCCTCGAAGGGTAGGCTTTCTCCATATTCGAAAATCCCGCCAGTATCATACGGCGAGACCCGATAACGAACGCTCGTCTTTCGCCTCTAATATCACGGGCTAAATAATATGGAGGATTCTGAGATTTTCCAATGGATAAAAATGCGGGACGATCTTCCTATGCGGGAAACATACAGCGGTCTTTGATCCCGCCTAATCTTCCAGAGGTATACAGGCCTCGGTGGGGCAGACCTCGGCGCAATCCCCGCAGTCTGTGCATTTTTCCGGATCTATTATATAAACCGGATCGCCGGCGGTGATGGCGTCTTCGGGACATTCGGGCAGACAGGCGTCACACAAAATGCATTCTTCGGTTATCGTGTAGGCCAAACCAGGCTCCTCGTTTCTTATTCAGCTGTTTACAGAACCATCGAGTTCATTATCGACCGCTTTTGCCGGCCGGATAAGCCATATAAGAAAGTGTTTTTCCATCTGTCAAGGGTAAATTCCCCTTCTCTGCTTATGCCGTTATCAGACTGAATTATCTATCTTCCAGCGAGAATTCCCAGCGGCACCAATATTCGCCGTTGTAATCGTCGGGCGGGCATTTCAGGCAGCGGGTCTTTATGCGCTTATCGATGGCGGAGGCGAACGTCGAGTATTCGATCATCCCCACCTCTTTGCAGGGGAAGGATAGCAAGCCTTTCCTATGTCGCGCATCCTGCACACGGCAGGAGGTCATTTCGAAAACGAGCCTGCTTTCGCTCTTCTCGACAACCCGCTGTTTGTTGATGAAGGCATAGAGACGCTGGTCAAGCGCTTCCTCCAGCAGGTCGAGCCCTCCGCCCGGTTGCCTTTTCAGACGATCCAGAATCCGTTTCGCTTCCAGCGGCGAGAAGCGGCTCCAGGCGATGCCGTCGAGCTTGATGGCCGCCTCCATGCCGAACTCGTCTTCAACGGCCTGAAACCAGAGGCCGTCATGGGCCAGCCAGAGTTTGGCGAAATCCTGAATCAGCCGATCTTTGTCATTCACGAAGGCTTAAATAGTCGAATTGATGGAAGTTGTCAATAGGTCACGCTCAATTCGGATTCCAGTTTCTCAAGAAGCCCGAGATATTTCTTTTCGACACCGGCCTTCTCTTTTTCGACCTGATCGAATTTCGGCACCATTGCGTCGATGCCCGATTGGCCGAGCGCGTTTTGGGCCATGGGGTAGAGAATATTATCCTCTTTGTTAATATGTTGACGCAGCAGATAGATATATCCCCGGGCGTTTTCCACAATTTCATTTATGACCGCCGTTTCTCCCGAGGCGTAACGCAGGTTGGCCTTCTCCATGGCCTGCAAGTAGCCGCGCCCCTCGTCATGCTCCGCCAACATCACTCCCACGGGGCCGGCCTGGACCGGGAATCCCGCTTTCTCCATACTCACAAACAGGATATCTTCTTCCTTGGCGTGATGGTATTTATCGGCGTAATTGCGGATGAAATCGATCAGTCCGGCGAAAATGTCGGATGAGATCGCCTCGCCCGATTCGAGCTTGTTCGAACTGCTCTCCAGTATCGAGATCCCCTTGAGAATATTCTTGTGTTCATTGACCAGTTTTTCGATAGGATTCACCTTTTTCTCCCTTCGTTTAACAACTCATTTGCGATCCGGGACACTATAAGGTTATCGCTCCTCCACCCGCATTGACCGAAATCAATTTGAATGAGGTGTTTCAGGCATGGCCGGCGTCGTTCTCTAAAACGTCGGGCGGCTTATATTTCTTCTTACGGCTGTATTTCGATTTGTCTTTGTGGGTCTTTTCGGTCTTTTTGGGTAATGGCACCCGGAGGCGAGGCTTTCTGGGCTTTTTTGTCATTTCGGAGTTCTGGTCATTTTGAAAACAACAGGGTTGTCGCCGTCGGGGCAGGAGATGGTCATGGTGTCGGTCTCCTGCTTCTTCCACGGAACATGGCCGCCGAAACGCAGGGCGGCGGCGAACGGCAGGCTCGAATGTTCGGCCCAGGGGCAGAGGCGTGAATCGCCGATAGTGAACTCGTCGCCGATCTTGTAATTCAGCGAGCAGTTCCCTCCGCCGAGAATATTAACCACTTTCAGTCTGACATCGTATTCCGGCATATCTCCTCCCGATCAAAGCGAATCATTTATCCATTGCCATGACAGCAACAGCTTTACCGGCCATTATGGTCATCGCAATCAAAATTGTCAAGCAGCCGAAGGGTATTTGGTCGAAATTCCTGTTGCCAAATCCTGCAAAAACGCTTTTAATTACATATAAATCTAAATGGGAAAAGAAGGAGCGTATGATATGAAAAGGCTGAAGTTAATATCGACAATATTGCTGACGCCGTTTCTGCTTTTGTCGGCGCAGGCCTATGCGGCCGGCGATTTCGGGCTGGGAGTGATTGCGGGCGAACCCACTGGCCCCTGTTTCAAATATTGGACCAGCCAAAAGACGGCTGTCGACGGAGCGGTTGCCTGGTCCATGTCCAGCAACGCCCGCATGCATCTGCATGCCGACTATTTGATTCACAATTTCACCCTGATCAAGGTGGAGAAGGGGAGAATGCCCTTCTATTTCGGCATTGGAGGGAGAATCAGGTTCGCCGAGGGAAACGCCGACGATCATATTGGCATTCGTATCCCGGTCGGTCTGGCTTATCTTTTCGACAACTCGCCGGTGGATATCTTCTTCGAAGTGGTCCCCATCCTCGACCTGACTCCCGACACCGATCTCGATTTCAACGGGGCGTTAGGGGTGCGGTATTTCTTTTAACGCTTTGAACAACCTCAAATGAATTCGGGGTTGCCACCCATTGGGGGGGTTGCGGGTGGCGCTCCCAAACTCATTGGGGAGCGGGGCGAGTTTACGGCTTATAATACCCCATTGCCTCGGGTATCGCCTCTTTGAGCTTGCGGATGCGGGTCTCATCCGACGGGTGCGTGCTCAGAAACTCCGGCGGGGCTCCGGACTTGCCGGCCGACATCCGCTCCCAGAAGGATACTGACTCGTATGGGTCGTAACCGGCCATGGCCATGAATATCAGCCCCAGATGGTCGGCCTCTGACTCGTGCAGGCGGCTGTAGGGGA
The DNA here is from genome assembly GCA_964503405.1 of uncultured Ignavibacteria bacterium. Taxonomy (GTDB): domain Bacteria; phylum Zixibacteria; class MSB-5A5; order UBA10806; family UBA10806; genus JAZGHS01. Next base: position 1,936 of record CAZDAH010000015.1, on the reverse strand, counting down.
GCAGGACTCCCACCTGCGCGCCGACACCGTAAGCGGCCATGAACAGAGCCTGAGTTTCCTGTTTCTTGTTTTCCAGCGCTTTGGCCAGGGCCACCCCTCCGGTCAAGGCGATCAGCCCCTGGCTCATCCGCTCGTTGCCGTGATTGGCGATGGCGTGGGCGATCTCATGCCCCATGACCACGGCCAGGCCGGTCTCATCCTTGGTTATAGGAAGTATTCCCGTATAGACCACCACCTTGCCGCCCGGCATGCACCAGGCGTTGACCAGCGAATCCTCGACGAGGTTGAATTCCCATTTGTAATCGCGCAATCGTCCCGCATCCCCCCGATCAGCGAAATATTTCTCCACCGCCGTCTGAATCCGCTTGCCCACGCTCTTGACCATGTTGGTCTGCTGCTGGTTTTCGCTGAGCTTATGCGTCTTGATAAACTCGCTGTACTGCGAGAAGCTCATGCTGTTCAATTGCGAGCCGGGTATGAGGTTCAACTGCCGCCGTCCCGTGACCGGCACCGTGGCGCAGGCGGCCAGCATCAACGCGGCAATCAAGAGCGCGGCTATGAGCTTGCTTTTCTGCCTTAACATTAATTCCCCTGCTTTATCGATATTTTGTTTAAATCGCCGTCACTCTGTCTTATATTATGCGTTCGGTATCGCCCGTGTCAATATCGACGATGCCTTGATCATTGAGCAAGGAGGGATTTTGTCCGAAAGATCCGTAGGAAAGGTATACATTAGCGCCGACATAGAGGGGACCACCGGGATCGCCCACTGGGACGAGACCAGCAAGAACAAGCCCGATTACGCCGATTTCCAGAAACAGATGACCGCCGAGGTGGCCGCCGCCTGCGAGGGGGCGATCGAGGCCGGGGCCAATGAAATTTATGTGCAGGACGCCCATGATTCCGGCCGCAATATAATAGCCGCGAAACTGCCGGAACGGGTCAGGCTGATCCGCGAATGGAGCGGGCATCCCTATTCCATGCTGCAGGGGCTGGATAAGTCCTTCTACGCGGTAATGATGACCGGCTATCACACCCGGGCCGGCGCCGACGGCAATCCTCTGGCGCATACTTTCTCCGGGCAGGTCGCTTATCTGAAAATCAATGATCGCTACGCCTCGGAATTCCTCATCAACGCTTATACCGCCGCTTACGTGGGGGCGCCGGTGGTCATGGTGACCGGCGACGCCAACCTCTGCAAAGACGTGACCGATTTCAATGATAATATCAAGACGGTCCCGGTCAATGAAGGAGCCGGAGGATCGGTGGTCAGCATCCATCCCAACCTGGCAGTCCGACGTATAGAAGACGCCGCCCGGGACGCCCTAAGCGGAGATCTCGCCAGATACAAAATCAGTCTGCCGGCCAAGTTCACCGTGGAACTCGGATACCGCGATTTCCAAAAGGCGTATAAGGCATCGTTTTACCCCGGCGCGAAACAGACCGGCACCCACACGGTCAGGTTCGAATCGGGCGATTATTTCGAGATATTGAGGATGCTATTGTTTACGTGGTAGAATGGGGTAGCCCTTGACCTACTGCATTCCCCCTCCATAAAAACCGCCCAAATTCCACCCGTCCGTTTTTATCAAACTTCACTCCCTCTTTGACCAGCAACGACTTTTGTACCTCATAGCCGAACCCCGGCTCCAATGATATGGTCCCCCTGCTGTTTATCACCCGGTGCCAGGGAAGGCGCTCCTTTCTCGACGACGAATGCAGGACCCGCACAACTTGCGAGCGATTGTCCGCTCCGCGCATGCTGCCGGCGCGCTCGCCATTGCGGTGGTGAACCCGGGCGCCATGGCATTATTGAAGCCGCCGGGGGCGTGGGGCGCCGGCGGCGCCGACATCGCCGTGGGCGACGGTCAGCCGCTCGGCGTGCCGCTTTCGGGGGGTGGCCCCTATTTCGGCTTCATGCAATGCCGCCGCCACC
>CAZDAH010000014.1:38516-40342 GCA_964503405.1 uncultured Ignavibacteria bacterium | reverse complement strand
CCTTCGAAAATAAAGCCGATCTCTATGTAATCAATACCTGCGGCGTGACAGGAAAGGCCGAAGCTTCATCGAGACAGCTCATAAGGCGGGCCAGAAAGACGGGGCCGGACTCCAGGGTCGTCGTCACCGGTTGTTATTCTCACCTGAAAAAGGCCGAAGCCGAAAATTTCGGTGCCGACCTGGTGATTTCGAACGATCGAAAAGAGCGATTGAGGGACGATGTGCTCAATCTGATGTGTTTGACAAAGGACAGCCTGCCCTCCGATGAATTCCCCGAATTCGGTTCGCGTATAATATCCGGCATGGGCGATATGACCAGAGGGTCTGTCAAGATCCAGGAAGGCTGCGACAGAAAATGCACTTATTGCACCATCTGGATGACCCGCGGGGCGGTTCGATCCCGGAAAGCGGAATTCATAGTCAGGGAAATTAACAGCTTGTCCCGCAATGGATATAAGGAGATCGTCCTGACCGGAGTTCATATCGGGATGTATTCGCATGAAGCTATGAATCTTTCGGCGCTGCTCGAATATCTGCTCGAGAACACGGACATTCCCAGGATTCGCCTTTCATCGTTATTCCCGGGAGAGGTCGATGATCAACTCATACGATTTATAGCGTCCAATCCGAGAATCTGTCCCCACCTGCATTTGTCGGTTCAGTCGGGAGATGACAAAGTCCTCAAGGCCATGGGACGCGGATATACGGGGAAGGAATTAGCGGCTATTATCAGAAAATTGAATCTCTCTATTCCGATGATCACGATCGGAGCGGATATTATCACCGGATTTCCCGGAGAGACGGAGCAGGCGTTTCAAAATAGTATTGATCTTGTCAGAAAAGCGGGGATTCATCATCTCCACGTATTCACGTTTTCGCCGAGGCCGAATACCCCAGCGGCAATGATGGATAATCAAATACCATTGGATGTGAAAAAGCGGCGCACGCGAATTCTGCGGAAAATCGGCAGGGAGATGAAACAAGAGCATTTGGCGAAATTTCTGAATACCGAACTAAATGTCCTTTTTGAGAAAAGAGGTGCGACCCCGGAAGGCTTTTTGACCGGGATTTCGGAGAATTTTTTGAGAATTGATGTCGATAGCCGCCGCGAACTCCAGGGGGAGATCGTGCCCGTGATTCCATATCGGATAAATGGAGATATATTGCTATCAGAGTTGGCTTTACGCAACATGGTTTAGCCGAGAAAAGAGTTGACAAGATCACGCAGACAGCCTTATAATTCACCAAATTAGTGGATGAGGAACCGGAAGCAGGCAGATTCCTCATTCGTTATTTTTGGAGGTATTTTGTGAAAAAAATCACTCACGAGGCGGCTTGAATGTTCCTGACTCTCTTCCCGATCCTGGTTTTATTTCTTATGGCGGCGGTTGTCGTGACCGTCATGATGTTTCTCCCCGAACTACTGGCGCGGAAGACGAAAAACAGGCGGAAGACAGGCCCTTATGAGTGCGGGATTGTCCCGGAGACGGACGCCAGGCAGAGATTCCCCGTGAAGTTCTATATGATAGCCCTGCTGTTCATAGTGTTCGATCTGGAGATGGTGTTTCTTTATCCTTGGGCCATTGTTCTAAAAAAGCTGAAGCTCTTCGCCTTTTACGAGATGCTTGTCTTTATCGGCGTTCTACTACTGGGGTATCTCTATATAATCAAGAAAGGCGCCTTCAAATGGGAATAGAGAAATATATTCCCGACGGCATAATCCTGACCACGGTCGAAAAGGCGGTTAACTGGTCGCGGAAGTCGTCGCTCTGGCCCCTGGGGTTCGGTCTGGCCTGCTGCGCCATCGAGATGATGTCCACATTCGC
>CAZDAH010000014.1:35666-38506 GCA_964503405.1 uncultured Ignavibacteria bacterium | reverse complement strand
GAGACCGTCGCCGCGCCAGGCCGACCTGATGATCGTGGCGGGAAGGCTTTCAGTGCGCATGGCCCCCGTGATTCGACAGCTTTACGATCAGATGCCGAATCCGAAATACGTGATTTCCATGGGCGCCTGCGCGTCGTGCGGCGGTATTTTTAACAACTACGCCATCGTCCAGGGGGTGGACAGGGTGATACCGGTCGACGTATACGTTCCGGGATGTCCTCCTAGGCCAGAACAGCTGATCGACGGTATCATGAAACTGCGGGCAAAGATTGATAAGGAAAAACTAAAAAGCGTCGAATAATGGCATCGGTTACAGAAGAAAAGCTCAAGAAGGAATATTCTGACAAGATCCTCGAACTATACCGTTTTCGAGGCGATCTCAATATAGTGGTCAGGCCGGGCGATATCCCCGAGATATGCCGGTTTTTGAAGACTGAGCCGGAACTGAAATTCAACTTCCTGTCCTGTATTACCGCCGTTGACTATATGGGCAAAAGAGACACGCGGTTCGAAATTGTTTATGTATTATTCTCGATTCCCAACCGCGCCAGGATCATAATCAAGACGCGCGTCAATGAGGGCCAGGAAGCGCCGACCCTGACCTCCCTTTGGACCACGGCCAACTGGCAGGAGCGCGAAGTATACGATATGTTCGGCATCAAATTCGCCGGCCATCCGGATCTGACACGGATATTGATGGACGATGACTGGGTGGGATTCCCCCAAAGGAAGGATTTTCCCTTGACCTACGAGGCCCCGCATTTCAGCCATAATAAGGGAGATATCGCCACGTATAAGAAAGCGCCGTGGCGAGGAGACAACGATGGCTAATAGGGAAACCATGAGCATAAATTTGGGGCCTCAGCATCCCGCCACTCACGGCGTTCTGCGGATCGAATTGGAGATCGACGGGGAAACCATAGTAAACGCCAGGCCCATAATCGGGTATCTCCATACCGGAATCGAGAAAAATATGGAGGCCAAAACCTATACCCAGGCGCTGACCATGACCGATCGAATGGACTACCTGGCTCCGATGTCCAACAATCTGGTATACGTGGGAGCCGTAGAGAAACTGATGGAGGTCGAAGTCCCCTCCAGGGCGGAATACGTGCGGGTGATCATGACCGAGTTGACAAGGATTGCGTCACACCTGGTCTGGCTCGGGACTCATGCCATCGATATCGGGGCGATGTCGATGCTGCTCTATTGTTTCCGCGAGCGCGAAAAGATAGTGCAGATGTACGAATTCGTATCCGGCGTGAGGATGATGTCATCGTATTTCAGGGTCGGGGGTCTGGCCAACGACATACCGGCCGGATTCGAAACCAGGGTGAAAGATATTCTCGACTCATTCCCGGCGAAAATTGACGAATACGAGGGGCTTTTGACCAACAACCGGATCTGGCTGAATCGCACGGTGGGAGTGGGGGCGATATCGGCGGAAGACGCCATCGACGCCGGTCTAACCGGGCCCTCGTTGAGGGCCAGCGGCATATCCTGGGATATTAGAAAATCCAATCCTTACTCCTATTACGACAAGTTCGAATTCGACATTCCCACGGGGAAAAAAGGCGATGTTTACGACCGCTATAAAGTGCGTCTCGAAGAGATGCGGCAATCATTGCGAATAGTCTCGCAGGCCGTCGGGGGAATTCCGGAGGGGCCGTACAAGACGGCGGACAAGCGAATCTCTCTTCCTTCCAGGAAGGAGACTCTTCAGGGGATGGAGCAGCTGATACATCATTTCAAGATCGTGGTGCACGGATTCGAGCCGCCTGAGGGAGACGTATATTTCTCCATCGAATCGCCCAAGGGAGAAATAGGATGTTACATAGTTTCCGACGGCACCAAGAGGCCGTACCGGGTGCATTTCCGCCCGCCTTCCTTCGTGAACATATCGGCTTTGTCCAGGCTGGTAAAGGGACGGATGGTGGCCGATGTGATCGCCTGCATCGGGTCGATAGATATTGTGCTCGGCGAAATCGACAGATAGAGGAAAAATGTCTTTGAGCGGATCAGAGAAAATGGAACTTTCCGAGAAGTCGATAAAGGAGCTCAACAGGCTGAAGGGGCTCTACCCCTCGCGCAGATCTGCAGTTCTGATGGCGCTGCACGTAGTCTATGATCAATTCGGATTCGTCGGTTCAGAGGCATTGGGCGCAGCCGCTGAAATCTTGGAGATTCCGGTCATGGAACTGCAGGAGGCGGCCAGTTTCTACACCATGTTTCCCCGCAGGAAGGCGGGAAAGTATCATATTCAGGTCTGCCGGACTTTATCATGCGAGCTTCGGGGGTCGGAGGAGCTAATGCGATTTCTCATGGAGAAACTAAAAGTCGAGATGGGCGGAGTTACTGCGGACGGCGTTTTTTCACTGACCGAGGTGGAGTGTCTCGGCTCGTGCGGAACGGGGCCCATGATGCAGATCAATGACAAGTACTACGAGAATCTTAACCGGGCCAAAACGGAAAAGATTCTCAAGGAATTACGCGAACGGGCGAAAATTGGTTGAGTTCGAGAAAATATTGTTCAGGTATATCGATCATCCCGGGCAGGATGGCATCGAGACTTATGTTCAAAACGGCGGTTACCAGGCGCTGGAAAAAGCCCTGACATCGATGAGTCCGGAGGAGGTCACCGAGGAGGTGATCAAGTCGGGCCTGCGGGGACGAGGCGGCGCGGGATTTCCAGCCGGTCGAAAGTGGTCGTTCCTGCCGAAAGGAGTAAACAAGCCGGTGTATCTCTGCGTCAACGCCGACGAATCAGAGCCGGGGACATTCAAGGATCGCGAGCTGATTGAAAAGGAACCGCATATGCTGATCGAAGGCACCCTGATTAC
>CAZDAH010000014.1:33824-35656 GCA_964503405.1 uncultured Ignavibacteria bacterium | reverse complement strand
GCCATCGGATGCAAAACGGCCTTTATATATATAAGGGGAGAATTCGTGTTTGGAGCCTCCCAACTCAAGAAAGCCATCGACGAGGCTCGAACCAGAGGATACATCGGCTCGAACGTAATGGGCAAAGGCTTCGATATCGAAATTATCGTTCATCGCGGCGGAGGAGCCTATATATGCGGCGAGGAGACCGCCCTGATGACGTCATTGGAAGGTCATCAGGGATACCCTCGCGTCAAACCGCCGTTTCCCGCGGTTTCGGGTCTCTACGGCTGCCCGACCATTATCAACAATGTCGAGACATTATGTAACGTCCCTCATATTATCAATCGGGGAGGGGAGTGGTTCGCGTCCCTCGGCACGCCGAAATCGACCGGAACAAAAATATTCTCCTTGTCGGGGCATGTCAACAAGCCGGGCAATTACGAACTGCCCATGGGAATTCCGCTGAGAGAGCTGATCTACGAATACGGCGGAGGTATCAAGGACGGTCATAATCTCAAGGCAGTCATTCCCGGGGGATCGTCGGTGCCCGCCCTGACCGCCGACAAGATCGACGTGCGCCTGGATTTCGAATCGCTGGCCGAAGCCGGTACCATGCTCGGTTCTGCAGCGGTGATTGTAATCGACGAGACAGTCTGCATGGTCAAAGCGGCATATAATATGACTCGTTTTTACCAGCACGAATCGTGCGGGCAATGCACTCCCTGCCGTCAGGGGACTTACTGGATGCTCAAAATACTCGACCGCATCGAACACGGTCGGGGAGAACCTGAAGATCTCGATCAATTGCTGGAAATTTGCTCGAATATCGAGGGAAACACGATTTGTCCGCTTGGCGACGCCGCCATTCCCGCGGTGAGAGCGACACTTCAGAATTTCAGAGACGAATACGAATATCATATCGCCAATGGAAAGTGTATGACGACCATGGGACCGAGGTTCGAATAGGCATGGCAGAGAATATAGAAATAATCGTCAACGGGACGGCGGTAACTGTCCCGCCCGGCACGTTGATAATCGAAGCGGCCAGGCGGATCGGAGTGGAGATTCCCACGTTCTGCTATGACGACCGGCTGAAACCGGTCGGCGCATGCAGAATGTGCCTGGTGGAGGTTGAGAAGATGCCCAAGCTCATAGCTTCCTGCGCCACCCCTGTGGCGCCCAATATGGTTGTGCATACCGAATCGGAGAAGGTGATTAAGGCCCGGAAGGGAGTTCTTGAGTTTCTGCTTATAAATCATCCGCTCGATTGCCCCACGTGCGACAAGGGCGGCGAATGCCCGCTGCAGGACAATACTTTTCTCTACGGCCCCCCGACAAGCCGTTATAAAGAAAATAAAATTCGGTTTATGGACGAATCGGCCAACGCGAAATTCGACGAGATCCCCCTGGGGCCGGAGATACTTCTCTGCAGAAACAGGTGTATCATGTGTTACAAGTGTGTGAGGATAGTGAGGGACCTGGCGGGGGAGGCGGATCTCGGAGTGTTCGATCGGAATGCATTCGCCAATATCGGCGTATTGCAGGAGTTGAAATTCGCCAATGAGTTTTCGGGCAATACAGTTGAGTATTGTCCCGTCGGCGCTTTGACCTCTCATTCATTCAGATATCGCATTCGCGACTGGCTCCTGAAAAAGACACCGTCGGTTTGCGGCCTCTGTTCTGACGGCTGCAACATGTATGTCGAGTGGTCCGACGCCAAAATATATCGCCATATGTCGAGGCGGAACGCGGAGATCGACGACGGCTGGCTCTGCGACCGCGGCCGGTGCGGTGCCGTGCGCACATTGATGCCGCAGGGCGGGCGCTGGGCCGCGTGCTGCTCCGCAGCC
>CAZDAH010000014.1:28627-33814 GCA_964503405.1 uncultured Ignavibacteria bacterium | reverse complement strand
CTGCGACCGCGGCCGGTACGGCTTCGATATCGCAGGATCATCGAAACGGCTGAAACAGCCCCGCATAAGGCGCGGCAACGCTCTCGAGCAGTGCGGCTGGGACGAGGCAGACGCCCTTGTCGCGAGAAATCTTTCAAAATTGATCGACGAAAACAGGGTGTCGGAAATCGCGGTGATCGGGTCCGCGTCTTTATCAAACGAGGAAGCCTATGCCATCCGCAAGTTTTTCGGGGATTCGATTAAGATCTCCAACATCGATTTTCAGTCGTCGCTGCGGCAGCCCTTGGAGCCGGAACTGGTGGATATGATCGGTCTCGACGGAACCATGAAAGATCTCGAAAACGACACTCTGTTCCTGATGGTGGGCTGCGATCCCGCCGTGGAGCATCCGATCATGTCGCTGCGAATGCGAAAGGCGATTTCGAGGAGAAAGTCGAAAGCGGTATTCCTGGGGCCTTTTGACAAGAGATTCGGTTATTTTCCCGTGGAGAATATCAGGATACCTATGGCTGCGGAGGCCAGAGCGGTGAATTACATCGTGTCCATTCTCAATGGGGCTGATTACGGACATGAAGCCGACAAATCCTTCGACGCTGAGCGATTGACGCGTTTGGCCGAGGCGATTCGAAATTCAGAGAAAGTTCATATTCTCGCGGGCGACTCGTTTTTCGCTCATCCTGATCGCGGGGCCTTGCTATCTTCGTTGGTGCGTCTGAGAAAAGCAGCCGGATGCAGGCTTTCGCTGATCCCGTCCGAAGGGAATTTCATAGGAGTTTCGCGATTCGGGCTGTACGGCGGGCTGGAGCATTCATTCCGGTCAATCCTCGAAAAGATCAATTCGGGCGAGATCAAAACAATGTTCATATTCGGGTCGAATCCGGTGGAGGAATTTCCGGATCGGAAGTATGTGCACGATACTCTCAAAAAGCTCGAATTCCTGGTTGTGGTCAATCCATTTATGACACCGACGGCTTCAATGGCGTCCATAGCGTACCCCCAGGCGCTGACGGGGGAATATGGCGGAAGTTATGTAAACGTGGAAGGCAGGGTGCAGAGGTTCGAACCCATGGACGACCATTTTCGCCTGGGATACCGTCCAGCTTGGGCGCTTATCTCCGAATTATCCTCTTACATGGACGTAAGAGCGAATTGGCGTCATGAGAGTCAGGTAAGAAGTCAGATGGCCGCCGAGTTGAAGGGAATGGAGGCCTTGGCTAATATCCCCGAAAAGGGAGCGGTTCTGTTCGGAGCGGTTGAGTATTATCCGGGGGAGATTAACCCCCAACCTGCGGCGGGCCCGCCGTCGGACAGGCCCTACAGACTGCAATGCGTGGATTCCTCGCACCATTCGGGCTGGCTGACTGAGTATTCCGGGAACCTCATGAGAATTGCCGGGATTCAGCGGGCTGTCATTCATCCAGACGACGCTTATTCTCTGGAGATTTCGTCCGGGGCTTACGTGAGGATCGGCACGGAGGATACGGCGATCAACCTTCCGGTAGAGATATCGGATAAAGTCAACAGAGGCGAAATATTGGTGGAAAATTCCTTCGGCGCGAATCCGGTGAATCGCCTGATGAATAAAGACAAACCGATAACCTTCGTTTCGGTGAGAAAAAACTGATGTTGCTCGAGGCGGCGGTGATAGTAGTCAAGGTGGCGGTGATATATGTCGCCCTGCTTACGGCCATAGCTTATTCGACATATATGGAGCGCAAGGTAGTCGCTCGTATCCAGCACAGAATCGGCCCGAACGTCACCGGGCCATTAGGTCTGCTGCAGCCTGTTGCTGACGCTGTCAAGATGATATTCAAAGAGGAAATCAGGCCGGCCATGGCCGACCGCTTTTTCTATACAATAGCGCCGATGATTTCTTTCGTTACGGCTTCGATGGCCATTGCGGTGATACCCATAGGCGACTGGATTAATATAGGCGGGCAAAGAATACAGCTTCTCATCTCTGATCTGAATATCGGCATCCTCTACATATTAGCCGCCACGTCGCTGGGGATCTACGGGATCGTACTGGCGGGATGGTCGTCGAATTCCAAGTATTCGCTTCTGGGCGGCTTGAGAGCGTCGGCCCAGATGATAAGCTACGAGGTCTCGCTGGGTCTCGGGCTGATCGGCGTACTGATACTTAGCCAGACGTTCTCCCTGGCCGAAATAGTCCGGCAGCAGTCCGGATCCATATTCAACTGGTACATCTTCAAACAGCCGGTCGCGTTTTTTGTTTATTTCATTTCGGCCATGGCCGAAACCAATCGAAACCCATTCGATATGCCCGAGGCCGAATCGGAGCTTGTAGCCGGTTACCATACCGAATACGCCGGCATGAGTTTCGGGATTTTTTTCCTGGCCGAATATGCCAACATGATCACGGTTTCGGCCATCGCGGCCAGCATATTCTTCGGCGGCTGGAACGGACCGATCTTCCCGCCGGTAATCTGGTTTCTGATCAAAGTCATCGCTTTCATGTTCCTCTACATTTGGATTCGGGGGACGCTGCCCAGGCTGCGATACGATCAACTGATGAAATTCGGCTGGCTGGTTTTGTTCCCCATCGGGGTATTAAACGTCATGATTACCGCCTTGATTCAGGCGTTATCATAGAGGGACCTGTTATGTGGAACGTGCTAAAATCGACTCTGCTGGCGATACCGAAAGGAATGTCGATTACTTTTCGGTATCTCCTCAGAAAACCGGTGACCGAACAGTATCCCAAGACTCGCCCCAAATTCGAGGATCGTTACCGGGGGCTGCATTATCTCGCCAGATACGACGACGGAAGCGAGCGATGCGTATGCTGCGGACTTTGCGCCGCCGCCTGCCCGGCGGATTGCATATACATGGAACCTGCGGAAACGGAAGACGGTATACGCTACGCGAAAATTTACGAAATCAACGAATTACGATGCATCTTTTGCGGGCTGTGCGAGGAGGCGTGCCCGGAAGAGGCCGTTTTCCTCGGACACGAATTCGAGTTTTCGGCTTACGAACGCGACGATTTCATATATAATAAGGAGATGCTGCTGGCAAATTTCGATAAGATCGAAAAGGACAGGGTGGCCCGGGATGTCAAGCCGTTTATCCGCAAAACGAGAGATCAGTTCAAGACGCCGGCCGCGCCTCCGGGACATTAAAGGCACGATTTATGACGGGAAGATTCGGAGAGATCAGAGAATGACGGATATTGCGGCCGTAGGCGGCAGGCAGAGGCTCGGAAAATGATTCCCTTTCTGCTCCTGGGCGCGGCGGCGGTTTTCGCCGCGGTAATGGTTGTTACCAGGCGGAGCCCGGTGGTTTCGGCGATTTACCTGGTGTTGGTCATGGTCATGCTGGCCGGGTTATTCGCCCTGCTGGGCGCGTTTTTTCTGGCGGCTTTTCAGATAATTGTCTATGCCGGCGCTATCATGGTGCTGTTCCTTTTTGTCATCATGCTGCTGAATCTGCGCAAAGATGAATTCGGGAGAGATCCCCGAACTGTGCAAAAATATCTCGGTTTCTCATTCGCAGTCTTGATCCTGATTCAGAGCGTAATCGTTGTCGGCTGGGCGGTGAAGGATCGCGACGCAGCGATTCCCGCACCGATCGAATTTTTATCGGATACCACCAGCGTTTCGCCCGACGATTACCTGTCGGCGCAATCGGTGGCCGAGACCTTATTCACCCGTTTCGCGTATCCATTCGAGGTGACTTCCGTGCTGCTGCTGGCGGCCATTGTGGGAGCGGTGGTATTGGCCAGACGGAAAAGCCTGACGGCCAACGAGGAGGACGTCTGATACCGGCGCTGGATCATTACATAATCCTGTCTACGATTCTGTTCTGTATTGGAATCTGGGGCGTCTTGCGCTCCCGAAACGGGATAGTGATATTTATGGGCATAGAATTGATGCTGAACGCAGTCAATCTCTCGCTGGTGGCGTTCGCCGCCCACATCAAAGGGATACTTTCCGGGATAATCCGGGATGTACCCGCCGAGAAAATACCCGCGCTGGTTCAGGCGGCGACATCGTCCGGTCAGGTTTACGTGATATTGGTGATGACTGTCGCGGCGGCCGAGGCGGCTGTAGGCTTGGCGATCATGATTTCGATTTATAGAATGAAGGACTCCATAAACGTGGATGATATCAATATCATGAAGTGGTAAAGGATGGCTGAGAATCGAATAATAGCGCTTGTGGCTCTGGCACCGATATTTCCGTTCTTCGGTTTTCTGATCATCGGATTATTGAATAAGAAACTGCCGGAGAGACCGGCTGGGATCATCGGTTCGGGCAGCGTATTCGTATCGTTTGTCCTCTCTGCCTGGTCGTTTTTTCTGCTGAGAGGCTTGCCGCCGGACGCGAGATCGATTCACTCCGGCTGGTTCGACTGGATAACCTCCGGTTCGTTTGCCGCGAGTTTCTCGTTCCTTTACGATCCGCGTTCCGCCGTGATGATGCTCGTGGTGACTGGCGTTGGATTATTGATTCACGTCTATTCGATAGGCTATATGCGCGGGGACGGCGGTTATTCGCGATATTTCTCCTATCTGAACCTTTTCACCTTCATGATGCTCATTTTGGTTATGGCGGATAACCTGATTCTGCTTTACCTCGGATGGGAAGGGGTCGGACTCTGCAGTTATCTGCTTATCGGTTTCTGGTTTCATAAAAAGACGGCCTCGGACGCCGGCAAAAAAGCATTTATCGTCAATAGAGTAGGAGATTTCGGCTTCGCCCTGGGCGTCTTTCTGATCTTCTGGACTTTCTCCTCAGCCGGACATCCGACAGTCAGACTGACCGAGATTGCTCATCTAGCCCCGGAGATCCTGGTCGCCGGCGGAGGACTTGTTACTGTCACGACACTGCTTTTGTTTCTCGGGGCCACAGGCAAATCGGCGCAGATACCGCTTTATGTCTGGCTGCCCGACGCAATGGAAGGCCCGACACCCGTCTCGGCGTTGATACATGCCGCCACCATGGTAACTGCGGGAGTCTATATGGTATCTCGATTATCCGCCGTATTTATCCTGGCCCCCGTAACCATGGCGGTTATCGCCATTATCGGCGCAGCCACAGCCTTATTTGCGGCCACCATAGGGCTTGTGCAAAATGATATCAAACGGGTGCTGGCGTATTCCACTATCAGCCAGCTGGGATATATGTTCCTTGCCTGCGGAGTCGGGGCCTTCGCCTCGGGGAT
>CAZDAH010000014.1:26390-28617 GCA_964503405.1 uncultured Ignavibacteria bacterium | reverse complement strand
TATTTCATTTAATGACTCACGCTTTTTTCAAGGCGCTCCTGTTCCTCGGAGCCGGTTCGGTCATGCATGCCCTGGCCGGAGAACTGGACATGCAGAAAATGGGGGGTCTGAAAAAATATCTTCCGAAGACTTTCTTTACAATGTTCGTAGCCACTTTGGCTATATCGGGAGTCCCGCTGTTTTCGGGGTTCTTCTCCAAAGACGAGATTTTGTACAACGCCTTTATCTCCGCGCATGGCCATCCCATCCTCTGGGCGCTGGGTCTTCTGGCCGCCATTCTGACAGCGTTTTATATGTTCAGGCTCCTATTCCTGACATTCTTCGGAAAATCGAGGATGGATCCCGAAGTCGAGAAGCATGTGCATGAATCGCCCAATGTAATGACCGTGCCGCTTGTGATTCTCGCCTTCCTGGCGTTTATCGGCGGGTATGCAGGACTACCTCACGCGTTGGGAGGCGGCGCCTGGTTCGAGAGATTTCTGGAGCCGGTATTCTACGGCGCTCACTCGTCGCCGGCAGGGGCGGCCCATCACAGTTTCCTGGTGGAATATTTGCTGATGGCAGCGTCGATAATCGCCGCGGCCGTGGGCATAATAATGGCTTACATGTCTTATATCAGCAACCCGGACAGGCCCAGGGCCCTTGCCGAGAAATTCAACGCGATATATAAGGCGCTATGGAATAAATATTACGTGGATGAATTTTATAATATCATAATAGTAAAACCGCTGGTAAGAGGCTCGGAATTCCTGTGGAGCATATTTGACGTCAGGATAATAGATGGAATCGCCAACGGATCGGCCTGGCTGATCGGATTATGGTCGCATAAATTCAGAATCGTGCAGTCAGGTCTTTTCCGGAATTACGCTTTGATATTCGTGCTCGGTGTGACGGTCCTGGTTGGATTCGTATTTTTCAGATGAGGATATGATGGGAGAGAAGCTTCAGGATCATATCGCTCATTACCGTACCGACGGCGAGGTTTTCGATTATTTCGAGGTGGAAAACCCCGCTATCAGGGAGGAGGAGAAACGAAGGATCCAGGTGTTGACTCATACCATGGAGTTTAGGCCCGGTCAAGCCATACTCGACGCTGGATCAGGCGGAGGATGGGTTTCGCGGGCTTACCTTCCCCGGAGAGTATTCGTTTGTGCTGTTGACCTTTCGGTCAGAAGCCTCAAAGGCATAAGGCAGAGATTCGACCGGGATAACCGCGCCCCTTACGTGGTGGCCGATCTATACCATCTTCCATTCAAACCGGGCGTATTCGACGGCGCGACGTCGAATGACGTTTTCGAGCATCTCGAGTTTCTCGATCGCGGAGCGGCCGAATTGCGAATGGTATTGAAAGAAAAAGCCACCGTCTTCATTTCAGTGCCGTTCGAGGAGAATATCGTCTATTACCTGTGTATTCATTGCAATAAGAAAACTCCCATCAACGCGCACCTGCATTCGTTCAGCCGGGTCGCGCTGGAGGATCTGTTTACTGGCAGCGGCTTCAGGATAGAAGAAGTCAAGAAATTTATCAACAGGGGACTCTCTATACTGCTTATTTATTATCTCCTCTGCCGCTGGATGCCTTATTGGCTCTGGCGTCCTATAGATGCGGCGGCGAATTTTCTGGTCAGGAGACCGTCGAGAATCGGCCTGAAACTGAGAGCCGCGGAGAAGTCAAGATGAGCTGGCCGATTTTGTCATGGATTGTCTTCCTTCCCCTGATCGGGGCGGCAGCCATTCTCCTTATAAGAGCCGAAAAGCATAACGCCATCAGATGGACCGCGTTGCTGGTCACACTGGCTGACTTCGTCCTGACCGTAGTTCTCTTCATTGAATTCGATGAATTGAATACGTCGATGCAATTCTCTCGGGAGCCCGTGATATGGATAAGTTCGCTGGGAATCACCTACAGCCTCGGTGTCGACGGGATTTCGATCCTTCTGGTTCTGCTCACGCCGTTTTTGAGCGCCATCGCCATTGCCGCTGCCTGGTCATCCATAACCGAGAAGGTAAAGGGATTCATGATCTCCATGCTATTCCTCGAAACGGGTATGCTCGGGGTATTTCTGGCCACTGACTTATTCCTTTTCTATTTATTCTGGGAGGTAATGCTCGTTCCCATGTATTTCATGATCGGGATTTGGGGAGGGCCACGCAAAATATACGCCGCAGTGAAGTTCGTGTTATTCACGATGTTCGGGTCGCTTATGATGCTACTGGCTGTGGTCAA
>CAZDAH010000014.1:25934-26380 GCA_964503405.1 uncultured Ignavibacteria bacterium | reverse complement strand
GGGTACCATAATGAGTCTGCAAATTTCGCCTGATTTGCAGATTTGGCTGTTCCTGGCTTTCGCCCTGGCCTTCGCCATCAAAGTTCCCCTGTTTCCCTTCCATACCTGGCTGCCTGATGCCCACGTGGAAGCGCCGACTGCCGGATCGATCATACTGGCGGGAGTGCTGCTGAAGATGGGCACATACGGATTCCTGCGTTTCTGTCTGCCTCTTTTCCCCGATGCCACGCTGTATTTCGTGCCGCTGATATCCATATTGGCTTTGATCGGCATAATCTACGGAGCCCTGGTCGCCATGGTGCAGAAGGACGTCAAATCGCTGGTAGCGTTCTCCTCGGTGGCTCATTTAGGATTCGTGATGCTGGGCATGTTCGCCCTGAATACCCAGGGCATTACCGGGTCGATACTTCAGATTGTCAATCATGGTATCGCCACCGGCGCATTGT
>CAZDAH010000014.1:25687-25924 GCA_964503405.1 uncultured Ignavibacteria bacterium | reverse complement strand
CGTTTCCCTGGCCTCCTTCTGGTTGCCGGGGACTAACGGATTTGTCGGCGAATTTTTAATTCTGCTCGGCACGTTCAAGAGCAATCCGGTATACGCCGTAATCGGAACGTCGGGCGTAGTATTGGCCGCGGTCTATATGCTTTGGATGGTGCAGCGTGTGTTCTTCGGGGGATGCGACAACGAAGAGAACAAGAAACTGATCGATTTAAACGGCCGTGAGAAGCTGATTGCAGTTCC
>CAZDAH010000014.1:15374-25677 GCA_964503405.1 uncultured Ignavibacteria bacterium | reverse complement strand
ATTTTCTGGATCGGGATTTATCCGGGCACTTTCACCGGCAAAATCGAACCCTCGGTGAATAAACTGATTGAACAGGTAATCGGGAGACCGGACGCGGCCAATATGCCTCAGGAAATCGTTCCCGCATCCGATACGGGTATCTTGCGAGAGGACGGCCTGCAGTGATGGAATTCGACTGGAACCTGATTTCGCCCGAGATAGCCGTTCTGACCACGGGATTCACAATCCTGGTAGCCGATCTGTTTTTGAAACGCAACAGGAACGCCATATTCGCGATTATGGGATTCGTCGGAATCATGATCGCTATCGCCCTCGTTTTTCGCAATCTCGAAATCCTGAAGTCGGTCGACGAGGGCGCCGTGATCGGATTTCAGAATACTATTGTCAACGACAGAATCGGTTTGTATTTCAAAGTAATCTTCTGCCTGGGCACTTTACTGACAATTTTCGTGTCGGTCACGTATGTACAGCGGGAAATGAAGGGGGCAGGAGAGTATTATACTCTCTTATTCATAGCAACCTTCGGAATGATGGTCATGGCCTCGTCGATAGATTTGTTCACGATATTCCTGGGCCTCGAAGTAATGAGCATACCGCTTTACGTACTTGCCGGGATCAATCGCGCCAGGGTACGGTCGGGGGAAGCCTCGTTGAAATATTTTCTGATGGGGGCTTTCGCATCCGGGTTTCTGCTATTCGGCATCGCCCTGATCTTCGGAGCCTTCGGCACGACCAACATGATTGAGATAAACGGGCGATTCGGATATCTGGACACACACGGTTTGATCCTGGCCGGTGCCGGAACTATTTTCGCGCTTATTGGTTTCGCGTTCAAGGTCGGCGCAGCCCCGTTCCATATGTGGATACCTGACGTTTACGAAGGATCCGCGGTTCCGGCCACGGCGTTTATGTCCGCCGGGCCCAAGGCTGCCGCCTTCGCGGCCTTATTTCGCCTGGCGGGCGTATTTTGGCCGGCTCTGGAACAGAATCTGACCACAATTCTGTGGATCCTGGCGGTGATCACCATGACTTGGGGAAATGTTCTGGCAATTTCCCAGGTCAATATCAAACGGATGCTGGCATACTCTTCGATCGCCCACGCCGGATACGTGATGATAGCCCTTACCGTGGGGGGGCCTGAGGGACTGGCGTCCGGAGCGTTTTATCTGCTGGCGTACACCATAATCAATATCGGCGCCTTTTCCATAATCACGTTATTTATGGGCAGGGGAGAGAAGCAGGAGAAAATTTCCGATTACTCGGGGTTCGGTAATAGATACCCATTTGCCGGTATTTCCCTGACAATATTCATGCTGGCCCTGGCGGGCTTTCCGGCCACAGCCGGTTTCATTGGGAAATACAGGATATTCATGGCCGCGATTGACTCGGGATTCGTCTGGCTGCCTATAATCGGAATCGCCAACAGCCTGGTTTCCGTTTGGTACTATATTGGCGTGGTTGTGACATTATTTATGAAACCGATGAGTGCAGAGAATACGAAGGTCGAGATGTCGCCTACCCTGCTCGTCGCCATCCTGGTGACCTTGATCGGTACGGTCGGCCTCGGGCTATTTCCTGACCTATGGCTTAGCCTGGCAGATGAAGCGGGACGCTACCTGGGCTCCGCCTTCATCCTGGGCGCCTTTCTTAACTGATTAATTGATATAAAGATACATTCCTCGCCTATCTCCCTGGTTTCGCTCCATAAAGATAATGATTGTTATCATAATTTTTCGCTTGACAAAAATTTCACAATCTTCTAATTTATGGAGTAAGGTGGAGATTTTTCGAAGGGTGGTGGATAATGAGAACAAATCTCAAAGTGTTAAACCAAAAGATCAAGCAGCAGGGCTATAGGATGACTCGTCAACGCGAGGTGGTTTTGGACGAGTTATCGCGGACAAAGGAGCATCCCAAGGCGGACGAGATTTACCAGATGGTCAGACGGAAATTGCCGCATATATCGTTCGGCACCGTATACCGCAATCTTCGATTGCTGAAGGAGCTGGGCCTGGTCCGCGAGCTTTCCTACGGGAAGAATTTTTCGCGTTACGAGGCATTCTACGATAATCATCAGCACTTTACCTGCAAGACGTGCGGCCGGGTGATTGATATTGATAAGCCGCTGGACATCGATCCGCGGGGAATAGCAGTCGAAGGCACGATGCCTCATATCGACGAGTACAGGCTGGAGTTTTACGGCACATGTGTCGAATGCCGCTGATGATGTCCGCCCGATAAACAGTAGATTTGGCTTGACTTGAAAGGGAATCGGGGTATATTTGCCCCGATTTTCCTTTTGGGCAATAAAAAGGATGGGATCTTTACAATAAAGTTGAGATTTTATTGGGGCCGTAGTTCAGTTGGGAGAACGCCTGAATGGCATTCAGGAGGTCAGGGGTTCGACTCCCCTCGGCTCCAGTTGCTTTTAAGATTTCGCGTTTTTCAGGTCAACGCCGCGCTAATATCGCTCATATTCGATCTTCCGGTGAATTATGCCTGGGTATGTGCATTATCGAGTATTTCGGGGAATCTCTCAGGTTACTTGCGGTGACATTGAACGCAGAGATCCATCTGAGGATTGAGCGGCAAATAAGGCTCAAATTCAGCGCCGTGGAGCTTATGGCAGCTCAAACAAGTCAACGGCTCGCTGGTGCGAGGATCTATGGTTTCCGGACCGATGGGGTGGGATGCCCGATGGGCATCTGCGTGGCAGACAGTGCATAATTCAATGCTGGTGCTTGCGAAAAGGTACCTATTCTCGGAACCATGGGGAGCGTGGCAGTTGGAACAGTCGATGCCCTGGTGAGTGACATATACCATTCTTTCCCGCGGAAATTCATCGCCATAGAAATGACATCCGAGGCAGAGTTCGGCCTGAGCGTTAGACAGCAGCGGCTCGTCGTCGGAAGCGTGCGGATTATGGCAATTCATGCATGATTTATCGGAGTTAGTAATATGGCCATGCGCCAGAAGGCCCTCTTTCTTGATCCCGGTATGGCATTTTACGCAAGTCGGATTCACTTGATCGACCAGCGCGAACGGATTTCTCGAGTCCTTCGTTGTATGACAGAGCTCGCATTTGCCGCTTTTGAACGGTGCGTGCTGGTTTTCCATCAGGAGATTGGGCAGCGAGGAAGCGTGGGGATCATGGCAAGCTGCGCAATTTGAATCCAATATCTGATTTCCTCCATGAGCTTTTAGCAATCTCTCATTTTGTCCGGCTGATCCGTCGGAGAGGTGACAGTCAAGACACAGACCGGGAAGCGTCCTGGCGGTCAGGGCGACGTTGTCCGATCCGTGGGGCGCGTGGCATTCAGGACATCCTTCCCGAGTCAACGGACGATGAATGTACGGTTTTTCCTTCCATTTTTCGATTTCAGGATGACATTTTCCGCACATGACTTCGCTCTTCGATTTGAGAAGTTTCTCGTAATCCGACGAGTGCGGGTCATGACAGGCGATGCAGTCGCCGGCCAGAGCGGGTTTGTGGACGGTCATTCGGGTCAGTTCATCGGCTATATTATCATGGCAGGACAGGCATACCGATTTGATGTCGGACATTAGCAGGGCCGCGTGAGCGGAAGCGTGAGGGTTATGACAATTCGAACAGGTTCCGTCGGAGAAGGCGCTGTGAACATATTTCCTGGAGCCGGCATCCTCCATTTCCACGTGGCACTGGAAGCAGACCTGCGGCTCGTTCACCTTCACCACCTGCGCGGAGGCTGCGCTCAACAAAAGTACGGGAGCCGCGATTGCAACGCGCCGGATCAGACGAGATATCATTTATCCACCTCTGTATCGGACTGCAAATGGCAAACGTCGCAGGAACCTCCCGCAAAAGGTTCGTGGCTGGTGGGGAGGATCAGCCCCTTTTGGGGCGACGAATGCGGGTCGTGGCATTTACGGCAATCTATCGACGAACCGCTCAAATTCAGATGCTTTTTCGTAAAGCTGTCATCGTCGCCGTCATGGCAGCTAAGGCACAGTATGGGCACGTTGTCGGACATGAGAGAGGCGAAGGCAGAGGCATGGGGATTATGGCAGCCGAGGCAATCCCCCTCCTCGGCTGGCGGATGAGTGTTTTCCGAGGCCATTCTTTCCTTGAGTTTCGAATGACAGGTTAAGCAAAGCCGTTCCGGCTTGTCGAGCAGGAGACCATCAAACCCCGCGGTGTGGGGGTTATGGCAATCGGCGCAATCTCCGTCGGTGACAGGCTTATGAACGCTGCCTGCATCGCCGGCCGGGGTCTGGACATTATCATGACATTCGTAACATATTCGCTCTGTTTTATCAGTCAATAATCCGGGGAAATCGGATGAATGGGGAAGATGGCAGATATCGCAGCTGCGCTCCCCGAAAGGGGAATGGACCTGTCGATCAGCGAGATCGGCGATGAGGGCCGCATGACAGGTCAGGCATAGTTCGTTTCGGTCGTCAAGGAGCAATGCCGGTTCTCCGGACGAATGAGGATCGTGGCAAATATTGCAATCTCCGGTCTTGACGGGGGCATGAGTGTTCTTATGAGCCAGCCAGCCTGCCGGTTGGTCGTGGCATTCCCCGCAGAGGTCGATCCTGTTGTTCCTGGTTAGAAAATCGTAGGGCGATCCGTGTGGGTCATGACAATCCAGGCAGCTGCCGTCGGAAAACGGCGCGTGCACGTGCGGCTCCTGCATGGCTTCAAGTTTGTCGGTATGGCAGTCCAGGCACAGCTTGTTGCCGGGCGAATTCAGCAGTTTTGAGGCCATCTGACTGTGTCCCGCATGACAACTGGTGCAGTCTTCCGTGGCGGGCTGGTGGCTGGATCGCATTTTCAGCCGACTGGAAATATCGTCATGGCATTCAAGGCACAGCTTCTGGGGTTTCATGTTAAGCAAGGCCGAGAAATTCGAAGTATGCGGATTGTGGCATGTCAGGCAATCGCCGGAGGCCACGGGAGCATGGACGTCATCGCCTCCGATGTCGGCGATGTCATGACAATTGAGACAGAGAGCGCCGGCCTCTTCCGATACGGCGAAAGGATCGGCGTCGTCGGAGGCATTATGGCAGGTCTCGCACCCCGATTCCACCAGGGGCGAGTGAATCGACACTCCCAGCATATCAGCTGTCTCTGACGTGTGCGGATTGTGACATCCGGTGCACATGACCGTTTCGACCGGGTAACCCGAATGAGCCGCCGCGAAGCTCGCCGATTCGAGTTTATGGCAGTCGGCGCATAGAGAATTCTGCTCTTTTTTCAAAAGCCCGACATGATCGGCCCCATGAGCCTCATGGCAGGAGAAGCATCCTTCTTTCACGGGAGAGTGCCTGTGGGATCTATTGAATTCCATCGGATCGTGACAAGACTGGCAAAGTTCATCAGTCTCCCCGACCAGCAAAGCATCGGTTTCGCCCGAATGGGGGTTGTGACAAGCGATACACTTCATTTGAGCGGCCGGCTGATGCACGAATTCTCGTTCGAGTCCGAGCGATGCTCTCTCATGGCATTCCAGGCACAATTCGCCGCCGTCTTTTTTAAGCCTTAATACTCCTACCATGCCGTGCGGTTTATGACAGGCGAGACAATCCTCTTTGCGGAATGGCTCATGTTTCGATTTTCCGGGAAACTCCGATGCCTTATGGCAATCGAGACAATCGCTTTCCTCGGAAAACCTCCTGCCTCGCTCGATCTGGCCGGACACTTCAGCCGGCCAGGCAAACAGATTCAATGTCAGCGAAAAAGCGAATATTAGAATAAAGGCAGACTTATGATTATTCCCGGCTGTCATTCGATTCATCTTACCGTCCGATCGCGATCGTCAGCCCGATCATATCTTTTTTCCCCCGATGTATTCTTCGATACCTTCCTGATTATAAATCACACTCGAATTCTCCTTGAGGATTCCCAGCACTTTATCCAGCAGCTCGGAAAATTTCAGCCGAAACAATGCTTCGCGAATTCGCATGTCGACATCTTCGATGCTCATTATCTTCCCGGGCCGGCTGTCTCTGATTTTGAGAATTAGCCAGCCGTCGCCCGTGGGATAGGCCGGGGTAGAGCCGCCAATCTTCAGTTTTTCGACGTCCTCCCGGATCGATTCGGGATAATATGCCATGGTTACCCATCGCTGCTTGGCGTCTTCGGACGAGAGTTCGAGATTGTAACGTCTGACCAGATAATCGAAATCGGCCCCTTCCCTCAGGGCCCGCTCTATTTCCAGAGCTGTGCTCTCGTCGGGTATGATAAGCTCGTCCAGTTTATATTCGCGAGGCCCCATGAAATCCTCTTTATGTTCGTCATAATAAGATTCGAATTCGTCGCGTTTGAAAACGATCTGAGGCATTACCGTTTCCTGCAGATAGACCTCGATAAGCGCGCTATCCATGCTATGAAGGTATTTGTCGAGCACAACAGGGTTATCCAGATATCCCCGGGAAAGCGCCGCAGCTTCGAGAACCAGTTCTTCTTTTGCCTTTTTGATTCCGTCAGCTATCAGTATTCCGAACGGATTATTCGCCGAGGTCATGGCCATATGCGAAATTGTCTTCCTGACTTTCGAATCGGTCATGAAATGGTCGTCGTTCACGTACAGCGCTATTTCGGCGGAGCCCGCGCCGAATCGCCCTGTGAAAACCCCGGCCGAATCGGTCACAATTCGGGAGATTACGCCGGCTTTCTCGCGAACGGGGTATTCTGCAAACAGGCTGTCCATGAATTTATCGGAAGCGGATTCCATTGTACGCTGTTTCAGCACTGCTTCGATCTTATCGTTGAATATATCCAGTTCGGCTAAATCGGCGGGCGTCCTCTCTTCCAGACGAATGACGGTGTATCCGGTTCTGAATGGAACGGGTCCGCATGTTTCTCCGATTCGGAGCGCGGCCGCCTTTTCCCTGAGCTCGACCTCGATATCGGCGTAATATTTGAGATTCTGCAATCCGCCGCGATAGCGATACATGTCAAGAGAACTCTGCCTGGCCAGGCTGTCCATACCGGCTCCGGCGTCGATTTTTTGCTGGATCTCGATGGCCGCGCTCGAATCAGCCAGGCTGATTGTGCGAATCCGCATCTTATAATAATTCGCCAGGAAATATTCCAGAATCGCATCCCGGCTCATATTCATGTCGGGCTTGAAATTCTCGCGGTAGTATTGTCTGACTGCGTTTTTTACTTTATCCTCATGCAGTTTTTTAAGAAGCCGCTCGTCGGCGTCAAATCCCAACGACACCGCCTCCTGGATGAGAAGCCTGTCATTTACGAGTTTATTCAGGAGCTTGCGATAATCGAACGTCTCCTTCTGCCGGGCCGACTGGTTATGGTGGAGACCGATAAATACATAGTCGAAATCGGATGTGCAGATCGGATCGCCGTTGACGACTGCCAGCACCGTGTCGGGAAATTCACCGGCATCACCGCCGGTTGAGATTTCGCAAGCCGGCGGGATCGTGCCCGCGATTATCGATATCACGAATATCGACAACGTCTTTACTCCGAACCCGTAAGACGGCGTCTGTTTTCCCGGATAATTGTCAACGCGTGCGGGCAAGATTGGCAATCCTCTCCTCGGTCAATTTTTCTATCAGATTCGTTATCGTCTTTCTGGCCAGATTTCCCAGAGAATAGCAGGTACCCGAACGGAAAAGCGATTCGGAATCGGACCCTTTGGAATCGACGCAGGCGGTGGACAAGATGCGTCCCGTTCCGGAGTCAATCAATCTGCAGTTAATTTCGACTTCGGCTGTCGATCCGTCGACGCCGGCGACCCCCGGGACAAAATTTAGTACCGAACCGGTGATTACTCCAACGGCTCCAAGTCTGTTCTCCAGCTGACTCGCCAGATCAATATCTATTTCTCCGTGCGGGATACGGTTGTTCGCTCTGAACAGATGAAAGACGTCGCCCGGAAGCGCGACGTCCCAGCCCGATACGATCAACTCGGAAACCAATATGGAGGAAACGACCTGGCCGGCATAGCGTTCCGACGATAGATTGTCGAAAGGCACAACGGCGACACGGCCGCGAAATTCCTTTCCGGCCTCAGCTGTTAACGAATCGATTCGCGCCGGAGTATAACCGGCAAGGGAGCTGGAAACGACTTTCGCGAAAAGCTCATCAATGGATGACATTCTGCCTATCCCAAGCAGCCCGGCGAAGTCCTCCCCGCTGGCCGCGTCGGACCGGGCTGACAGGATTCTCCTCTTATCCGCATCGATGACCATGATTGAAACACCGACCTCGGGGATATCTTTTTCGATGTATATATCATAAGATCCGAAAAGGAAAAACCTTGCAGACAACTCTCGCCCGACAGTCGAAACCTGATCGCCGCTGACGCCGCTCCTGGCGCGAATTCTGTGCTTCCTCAGCACATCCCTCAGAAAGTCGCGGGGAATGACGTCCCAGCCCTGGTCCTGGAGAATTCGGTATATTAAAGAATCGCCCATAATCTCGGATTTCGCACTGCCGGAATAATTGGCGAACGGAAGCACGGCGATAGTAGCCGCCCTCGACAATCGGCCCGCGTCATCGGCGCGGCAACCTGAGACGATCCCCCAATAAGCGGTAAGGACGATAACAGCGAGGGAATTTCCGGTCATCTCACTCTCAATCTATCAGGGTGTTTATTAATTTCCGAACGCATCGCCTGGTCACCTCGCTCTGTGACTTGTTATCTGTGCCGAATACGATGGACCAGAACCCCCGGCCCCCTTCGGAATGAGTTGCCGACCAGACGGTTTCCCCGGTCTCTGTTTCGACCATCCTGGCTACTAAAGTGACCGTATTCGAACTCGAGCCGCCGGTCCTCTGGCTTGACGATTCCGTAACTGTGCCCAGGAATATTCCCTGAACGTTCAGCTGTTTGCCAATGGAGATAATCTGGTCGGCGGTCAGGGCCGACGTTCTGACCAGGGAATAAGATTCGAGCACGCGATTGGTCTCTCCCGGCTCGACAACGTCGAAAGCCTCTGAGGAGAATAGTTCGGTGACGAATACCTGGGTTGCTCTGGCTCCCGCGCCCTGATCGGTCGAGAGGTTTTCGAAGGGGATTACGGCCACGCGCTCCACGAATCTGAAGTTATACTGTGGATGCAGGAATACCGTGGGCTTTATTCCGCATCCGGCGGTAATCATTACAATCAGGGCGCCCCAAAGGGACTTTCGATATCTCATCGCGCCTTTCCTCTTGTCAGAATCCCGATTTTAAACCGATTTGAATCGATGAATTATTGAGTATGCCGGAAGGGGAGTAGATTTGCCTGGTGTAGTTGGCGAATATCGCCGTCTTCACGCCGAGACGGACATTCACGCGGCCATTATACCTGCCGATCCTGGCATTGTCCGAGTTCTTGATCAGATCGGCCGATCCTCCGATAGTAAGATTCCGCCCGATATTCCAGTTCAAATCATAATCCTGAGTAATATTGTAAATGCCATTATCATCGTTGACATAATACGACGCCTGCAGTAGAATCGCCCCGGTTGCCCGGTAATTCGAGTTTAAGCTCAGTTGCCGTCTCCTTCTAGGCTGGAAAAAAACGTTATCCCTGGTCGATTGATACAAAAAAGAGGCGTTCAGGTCAAGTGATCGTGTTATGGAGCTGGCGGATGACAACCTGTAAGTCCACGAATTGTATTCCTTTCCGGAGTCAAAGCGATTGATCCGGCTAAATCCGACCTCACCCTGAATATCGAGTCCCCTGAGGATGTTTCCGTTTGCCTCGAGTATCGCGTTCCGAATCTCCAGTGTTCTGGAATCATCCTGATAATCCTGCTGGCTGGAAACGGAGAACGAAAAATCCGCGGACTTGAGAGGCCGGGCAAGAAGAGAGTAGGATATTTTTCTGGTCTTGTCTTCAATTCCGCTACTCTTATAATGATCAAAACCGGCCTGAAATCTGACGAATTGAGAGAGATAGGTTCGGGGCATGTGCCGGGCCGATATGGTATAATAGAGCTGATCCTTGCTGTCTCTGAAATCCCCCTTGGGCTCGTACTTGTAAGTCAGGTCGGCGTTGGAGTGAAGTCTCTCCGAAAACCTGTAGGTGCCTCCGATATCGAATGTGTGCACCTCCTGACTTTTCTCGATTCTCTCGGTTTCCGGGGCCTCCTCGAGTGCCTCTATCTCCGTGACCAGCACGGTGACTATATCATTGGTTCCGGAATTGACCGTCTTTATATACCGCGTTTCCTGGACCGGGAATGTAATCTCGTATCTGTCGAAACCCGTATTGAACAGGACCGACGGGGATTCGGATAGACGGGTCCAGTATAGGTTATCCGACGACAAATAGACTGTCCATTGAAGCTGTGAGCCCGACGGAC
>CAZDAH010000014.1:13586-15364 GCA_964503405.1 uncultured Ignavibacteria bacterium | reverse complement strand
AAAGCGCTGAGACCTCCTGAACATATCCGAGATCGACCCCGATATTCCTGCCGGATAATCCCGCACCGATATCGATAAGGGGCTGTGCTGGATCGGCTATGTTGCCGTCTGATAAAGCCGACAGCGTGTCGAGTCCGTCGATCTCAGGCGAAGTGTCGTAAGAATAAAGTGCCCGGAACAAGGGGATCTCGTCGAAGGCCTGACCGGTCAGCGGCTTTTCGACAATTTGAGAGCGGAAACGGAAATTATAGTCGGTATTGAGGTGAAACCTCTTATCGAACATGGCGCTGTAACGGCTCCATCTGAATATATGCTGAAATTCCTCAATATCGACAGAGGAGGCCAGATTCCGGTTATCATTGACCGTGAAGCCGTAATACATGCTGTTGTCCCCTGTAAGATAATCGATGCTCAGATGAAGCTGCCTGTCGCGGTTATTTCTGTTGGAGAGATTCAGGTCATTATATGTTTTGTTCCATAAATATCTGGCCCCGAAAGTCGGAAACCGCGATTGTTTGGTGGAGAGATTAAGAGTAAAACTGTCTCTGATCAGATTCGTGATATTATTATTGCTCTTTGAATTTTGCCTTGTGACATTTAATCCCATGGTAAATAATGGATGGCCCCAGATCAGTTCTCCCGACGGCTGATATTCCTCGCGCCAGACATTGTCGCCGAGACTCTGATCGAGCCCGAAATTATGATATCGCAGATAAGCTCTGGCGTCGATATAAGGAAACAGCCGTTTTTTCAGGAATACCGAGTATTCCTGGTTCAGCGACGTGCTTTCATTCCCTCCTGAACGCGAACTGACTCCGGTGAGATGAAAATATCCGGAAATATTCCGGGAAAAGATAAACGCGTTAGAGACCTCAGATAATCCAAAAACCGTCCCGGCCATAATAAGCGGGAGAAACATGCTTTTTTTCTTCCAATTGCTCATTTTATTCCTGGGCCAGGGCCATGTAAGGTTTTCTTCCGACATTCAAATAACCCGATATGCCGCGTCGTGTGGTATTAATAACGGCAAGCTTGTTGTCCTTCGGCAACACCGCCAGCAGCATATTGCGATTCTGATCCAGGGTTATCAATCCCGGCTGAGCCATAAGCACGACATTATCGAGTATAAGATCGAGTCCTGGCCTGATCACCGCGATTTCACCGCAACGGTCGAGCCCGGCGTAAAGAAGGTTGAGTGATCGATCGTATTCCACCCCCGTCACGGAAGAACATAATCCGCTTATAACGTTGATTCCGGCCATATTCAAATCGAGCGTTGTCAGGCTCCTTTGATCGCCCAAACCGCAAAACAAACTGCCGCCGTTTTCCGACAATACTATCTCTCCGGGCGAACCGGAGATCGCATAAGATTCTCGAGCCGACGGGTTAGACGGATCGTAGACTATTATATTATCAGAAAGGCTGTTGGAGACATAGACTTTTCCGGAAACGGCGCTGACCGTCAAAGCTGTCACTCCCTCGCCGAGAATCTGTCTGTCCAGCTCCCTGAACGAGGCTATATCATAGACCGAAAGGCAGTCTGTGCCGTAATTCAGAATATAAAGATAACGCTCATCTGACGATAACGCGAGCCTGGACGGATGGTCGCCCGGATACAGTTGAATCAGCCGCAGGACGTCTCTCGAGTCCACGTCCACAACGCTTACGGTATTATCCCCGGAATTAGCTATGAAAAGCTGCCGCGATTCCGAAGAATAAGCCAATCCCCTCGGGGCCGTTCCGGCCCCCAGAATATCGATAACCTCCACCAGAAGGCG
>CAZDAH010000014.1:5980-13576 GCA_964503405.1 uncultured Ignavibacteria bacterium | reverse complement strand
CGGGATAGTATCTTTCGGCCCGGAGCGAAACCAGCGAATCCTTCGACGACCCGTTGATGATGTTCAGTCTTATGAACAACGGTTCCACGGCATCGGCTTTCAGGACGAGATTCAAGGGCACGGCGAACGTATCCGGCTCCGAATCGATGAGAGGCTTTTCCGCCCCTGATATAAAATCGTTTTTGAAAGCGAAATAAAGAGTATCGTAAAAACCTTCGGATATATATTGTTCTGAAAGCATCACCTTGCCCGAGGAGAAATAATCGGAACCCAAATCCGCATCCAGCATTGGCAACGATATTCCGGAGGCGCCGGACCCAAGCGTAACGGAATCGATGATCAAATGTAATGCGGGCGGCGGCTTGCCCGCTAGTTCCAGATAGATGACAATCTGGCCTTCGGCGGATATGGACGTCTGGCAAAAAAATACCGCTAATAGAAAAAAGAATCCTATAATTAAGATTCTTTCGGATCTGACACCCTCTAAGACTCGAGTTGCGATTTCCCGGATTGTCGCTGTCTTAGTCATTCTATTTCCGGCAAAACGCCCAAGTATCGAACCCGGGCGTTTTGCCTGAATAAAATCCGATTTCGGAGCTTTTGCGGTGTCCGAAATCGAAAGCGTCGTTACGGAACGAACGGCGCGTCGTTGAAGTCCTTCACGTGACACTTATTACAAAGGGATCTCTGGTTCAGACTGGCATAAGGGTCGGGAATCTGGTATGAGCCTGATTCGACACCGTCCTCGTGCAATAAGGTAACGTTGAAATCCCAGCGGCCCGCGTTGGGGGCAGACGTGGCGTGCGCACGATGGCAGGTCATACACATGACGATACTATTTGCATCCGGACCCGCGGTGGAGGTGGTCGTGTTGGTCAGATCTTCGAAAGGAACAGCCGCCAAATACGCGGTAAGCTGATCGCCGCCGTAAGGATCGTCGGTGCCGTTATACAAATTGTAGGCGTTGGCGACGGTTCCACCGACAGCCTCGTTGGATGGATGCTCCAGAAGACCGTTATCATCGTGAAAATCGCCATGACAGTTGCCGCACCAGCCGCTCCAACCGTCCTGGTAGGCGGTGTGGTTGCTGTTCGATTCCACGCCGGAAAGCCCGAGCCCCTCGGCGACAGGAGCCGGCTCCGTGAACGTGTAGAGCCCATCCTGAATTGTGCCGATGCCGTAGAGCATTCTGAAACTCGGGTTGCCGTGCGGATCGTGACAGCTCGAGCAGCCGAGGGAAGTCGACGGGAAGGTGCCGCCCGGGGCCTGCCCGATGACACCGTCGGGGCCTACGCCCATGGACGGGGCATCGATGCTGTGGCCGGCCGCGTATCCCCCTATAGGATTGCTGCCCCCGTTGTGTCCGTCATTGATATTATCCTCGAGGAGGAACACGAAGTTGCCGGCGCCGTGTTCGTTCGGCGGGGCCAGGGGGTCGCTCCCGAAGACTTGTCCGGAACGAGTGGCGTGGCACGACAAGCAGACGTCGCTGGGCGTGGCGTCCACGAGTAGCCAGGGATTGCCTGCAGGGCTGTCCGGATCCACAAATGCGCCGTCCTCGCTGTTATGCATGGTATGGCAGCCGTTGCAGTGAGCGACCCCATGCTCGTGAACCGCGAGGGCGTTACCGACCAGGGCAAAGCAGACCGCCGCCAGGATCAAAATCAGGTTACGCATTCAAAACCTCCAAAAAAGACAGAAACATTGATTAAAGAGCTGTTAATTGATCTTAAGCGATCATCCATGATCGCCTGAGCGGATTCAAAAGTATTCGATTCACCTCCCATCAAAGCAATCGTTAAAGCCTGATTTTACGAAAGTTCATTCTATCAGTTGAGCCGATCGTTTCCGACCGTCATGTTCTTCCCGCTTTTGATAAATTCCGGCAGACCGCAGATCTGGATCTTATTTTGAAAAACTTGCCCTATGTATATCCGGTTGTCGCTATCGACGTCCATCCAAGAGGGGTGGTAGAACCAGCCGGGATTGATGCCTTTGCCCCCGAACTCGCCGAGGAACCGGCCGTCGCGAGTATAGCAGACCACCACGAAACGATGTTTGTCAAGGACAAGGACAATATTGTCTTGCGTAAGCGATACAGAAATCGGGAAATTAAGCTCGCCCGAAGTGGCGCCTCTGTGACCGATAAAATTCAAGAGATTTCCCCGACGATCGTAGCGATATACGGTGCCCGCGATCGGAGCCGGAATATAAATATCGTCGCCGTTTATAGTGAACGACATCAACGGTATTTCCGCTCTCTCATCATCCCGAATATCCGCAAGAACGGGAAATTCTCGCAGGAACGAGCCGCTGAGATCGAAAACCGCGATTCTATAAGACCGGGCGTCCAACGCGAAAAGAAAGTCGTTGTCATCGATGGCGATAGCTTCTATGCCAGGGAACTCGTTTTCCGCGCCGATTCGCAGGCTCAAATCGTTCAAATAAATCCCATCGTAATCGAAAACGAATATCCTCTTGCCCTTTGATGTAGAACCCAGCAGGTAAATTCTGCCGGTGGAATCCACGGCGATATCAGTCGGCACGCCGCAGTACTCGCCGACCGAAAAATCGAAATTATAAACGCCGCCCTGATCGAAAATCACGATTCTATTGTTTCCTCGGTCGGCGACCAGTATTTCGTCGGAGCTATTGTCGACCAGTATACGGGCCGGTCGAAGAAATTGATTGCCCGTGCCGGGCAGGGTCAATTCCCCGATGAATACCGCCGGTGAATAAAGATTCTCGCCCTGACCCGCGACATGAGGGGAGAGCAGCAGGAATAAAACTAGCGCGGAGGCTGCTTGACCGAGCGTGGAGGTATTTTGCTTAATCCGGATCATTTAAGTCCATGTTAGTGAACTAATTCACAATCTTGCATAAAATATTGAGGCCGAATCATGAAAACTAATACACGCGGCGGATATGACCGCGCGGATTGTGATATGATTCACATTCCCCGCCGGGCTGTTTTTGCCAAATTTGTTTATTCCTAGCATCGTAGCCCCCTAGCGAAGCTTATCCTGAAGCAACCGCTCTCATAAAAGCGAATTGTATGATATTTGTCAAGCTTTTTGTGTCGTTTCTTCGAATTTTTTGACAATAGCGGTTATTCTTATTTAGGCCTGCGCAGGACCTATAAACGCTTGACTCGCAATAAGATCAAGTGTTAAGGCGTTATTTTCGGCGATGATCCGCGTGGCATGGAATACAAAGATCTTCGTAAGATCCTGAAAATCGCAGGTAATCGGGCATGATTGACTTCAAATCGTGACAGGTCTGGCACTCGATTTTACCGTCGAATAGGACCAGGCTCCTATCGAAACCGCTTAATTGAACGCGCTGAGGATCGACGTAAATCCCGTATGGATGACTGGCCCTCTCATCGAAAACTGGCGGACTCATTCCTTCCAGGTCAATGCTTCCGACGAGGTTTGCCTGGCTGTGACAGGACAGGCAGGCAAGCGACGGAGAGTTGTTTATCCGGTCTCCGTGATCACGATGATAAACGGCGGCTGCCGCCAATCGATGGCCGTAGGAGAGCGCACCGGGAGATGCCGATGTATCATGACAGGCGCAACATAACGCGCTCAGATTGACGTCGTCAAAGTCATATTCGAATCGCACTTCGCCGGCCTTGATGACGGAAGTTGTATGAAATGAATGGCATTTGACGCAATCTCTGTTTTCTCGCCCATGAAAACCGAGACGGTCATCGATGCCTGATGAAGATTTGTGAATATGGCAGTCCGCGCACTTTTCGCCCTGAACTACCGTTCGCTTGAAACCGCCGTCTATGCTGGCCACCAGATCGTGGCATTCGTCACACACGATTTCCCCGTGGCTGACCGCCTCCGCGGCCGGCCCGACGACTAATTCAACGGGCATCAAGATCAATGCGAGAACGGCGGTCTGCCGGGGCAGCGCGAATTTCCTCGTCACTCTTTTCTTCATCACGATTTTCTTATCGGATTGCCATGGGACGGATGGAAAGCGGCTCATTGCCGCCGCAGGAGTGGATTCAAAATGAACAGGTTTTATCGTTTATATTTGGAATGACGATCGAATAAAGTGCATGCAAAAAAAAATCGTTCTCGCGGCCGCGATATCAACGCTTCCATAGACATGCTGGCTCCAGTTTTCCGATATTCCCGAACCGCTGACCGATTGAAACAGATTGACAAATCCAGAATTATCGTATTTATTGTCTCGGTCATTCGGCGGTCAAAACGGCTGTCGCATCTTGAGAGAACGCATCTTGCCCGTCCGACGCCGACGCGGAGGTTCGAGTTGAGCGACAACAGCCGATCAGCAGCTAAGATATCCCGTATAAATTTCGAATTTCGCGAGAAGCTGAATTCGGTGGTTGAAGGGTATAGGCATAATTACTGCTACCAATGCGGAGCATGCGTGGCCGACTGCCCGGCGGCGGCCTATTCGCCCCGATTCAATCCCCGGCTGATCATGCTGAAGGCAATCCTGGGCTTTGAAAACGAGCTTATCGATCCGGGATCGGAAATCTGGGAGTGCACCAATTGCTATACCTGCTCGGAAAGATGTCCCCAGGACGTCCGCCCCATCGACGTCATAATCGCCATGAAAAACCTCAGCATTCGAGAAGGCAAAGCGCCGGACGTTATTGGACATATATACGACTCGGTGCTGCATTCCGGCATGACTACAAAATTATCGTCGCTGGTCGAGCGACGTCGTCAGGAGCTGGGTCTGGCGCCGTTGAAGGAGTGTCCCGCGACCGAAATCAGGAACATCCTCGAGGCGGATTGAGATGAAATATATTCCTTTTTTCGGCTGTATGCTCAGCACCAAATATCCCCAGTTCGAGGCCGCCGTAAGGAAGACTGTGGCAAAGGTGGGGATGGAACTGGTGGATGTAGATGGCTTTACCTGCTGTCCCGATCCAATATATTTCCAGGCGAAGGACAAGATTGAATGGTATACGGTTGCCGCCAGGAATATATCGCTGGCAGAGGATCTCGGGCATGACATTATCACCACATGTTCGGGCTGCACGGCTACTCTCTCCGAGGTAAATCTCGCCTTGAAAGAGGACGATAGCCTCACGATGGAAATCAACAAGAAACTGGCGAAGATAGGTCGCGAGTTTAAGGGAACGATTAATGTCCGGCACGCTGTGACGGTTTTGCGCGACGATTTCGGGATGGGGCGGGTCGCGGAGACGGCAGTTCGTCCTTTGGAGGGCCTGAGAGTGGCGGTCCACTACGGATGTCACCTGCTGAAACCGTCGCGAGTCATGCGCGTGGACGATCCCGATCGTCCCACAATACTCGAGAAGCTGCTAACGGCGATAGGGGCCGAGCCGGTGCATCATGAACGGACGCTCTTATGCTGCGGCAAGGCGTGCATGTCGGACACAATGCCCGACGACATGATTCTGGATATTCTTAATTCGATTCAGGCTGCAAAGGCCGACGCCATGGGCCTGATCTGTCCGACATGTTTCGATCAATTCGACGTTCGCCAGATTATTTTGAATCGCAAATTCAATAAAAGCCTGGAGATACCGGTCATATATTATTTTCAGCTTCTGGGGTTGGCTCAGGGTTTCGGGCGCCACGAACTGGGCCTGAACCTTCACAAAATCAAGGTCGATAAGATTCTCGACAAGGTGCCCTCGACCGCCTGATTTTACAGATTTCGCGTATTTATAGATTTTTGATCAGTTTCTCGATCACGCCCGCGGCTTCCGGCGATCGAGCTTCAAAGTCTTTGAATAGTCTTTCCCCGGCGTCTTCCTCGTTGCCGTATCCCATGCTTTCTGCCACCGGCGCCAGATAGCGGGGATCGACGACGTTGAGCGCGGCTACCTTGAGGCGATATAGATCTCTGAGATTCTTGATGAAATTGAGGTGTGCCTCGATCAGCTTAAAGTAGGGAGAGTTGTCAGGTTCGAATTCCGACAGTTTTCGCAGGAATTTTCGCGAAAGAGGTTCCCGGGCTTTATATTTCGATTCGTACATCAAGAGCAGCATCTCTATATCTCTCAATCCGCCGCGGCATTCCTTGACGTCGTTGGCCTGCTCATCGCCGGCTGAAGCGTGACGCGATTGCATCTCTTCCTTCAGCCTGGCGATGAATTTTTCGCTGTTCGAGAATATCAGCGGTTCGACAATCTCCGTATTGAGTCTATGTTCCAGCTTGCCGCTTCCCACCAGCATCCTCGAAGCCAGTACCTGAGCCTTATCAATAAACGTTTCGTTCCCGTTCCCGCTCAGAAGCTGTTTCAATTGTGATAAACTTACAACATAACTGTTGAGATGATCGGCGAAGCGATGGTGGGGGAGAATGCCGCGTTTGAGGATCTCGGAATTCAATCTGCCCACTATCTTATTGCAGTAGTCGATCTGATCTTTGTCTTCGGAATCGAGGATGACAATCATGTCGTAATCATCATCGAAACCCTGTTCGCGGGCATGGCCGCCGGTGGTGTAAAGGGCGAATAGATCCCTGGTGTGCATCGAATACCCCAGGGAGAGATGGACTTCCTTTTGGCAAAGATCGTACAATAGAAGCGTATAATTGTCGCAGAACTCGGTAAATTCTAGGTCGGTTCTTTCGCACGATTCACCGGATATGGCCAGCAACCCTACCCTGACGAATTCCAGATCGTAGTAGTCGCCAAGCAGATCCATTCGATCGCGGATGGTCGGCGGTGTGTTCAGATCGCTGTAGAAACCGTCGGTTATTTCCTTGAGCCTGTCGTTGTGGTACAGGTTTTTTATATATAGCGGATACTTGTCTATTATAGCCAGGAAATGCCGTTTGAAAAACTGGCTGCTCTTGCAGTGAATCTCGCAGAGGGTCTGAAGCTGAGGGTGATATCGAGCGAGCGCGGGCAGAGAAGGCTGGCTCGATGAGATTTTTCCCAGCCTGTTCAGGAGATCCCAATCGAGATACGACATGAAATTGTTCAACAGGTCGGGATGAACGTGAACCGCCCGCGCCAAAGCGTCGGAGGGGGCCGGTAGTTTCTCCAGCTGGTCGATCAACTTGGAGCTCAGGATCTTGAAAACCTCTTTTCCTCGGCTCGCCGCCGCTTTTTTTCCCAGGACGCTGAGGAATTTTAAGGCAGGATTAACATCGTTGTTGACACCGGACAGGTAGGCGCCGGCTATCACCGACCTCATTTTCAGAGGCAGTTCGAGGAAGCTTTTTACAAATTCGTCGTAAAAGGAATTTTTTTCGGCCCCCAGTTCCTCCAGAAAATCGTCCCAGTACACGATATTCTTGAAAAATTTGGTTTGCTTGATAAAATCGAGAGCCAGGTTGCTTCTGAAACCGACTCGCGACTGGCTGTCGAGCGAGAAAATCGGCTTGAATACGCTGATTTCGTGAAGATGTCTTCGCAAATCTCCATTCAACACCTCGATTGCCTCGAAATTGCTGTCGAGAAGATCGAAATAGTTGACCAGCAGAAAATCCTTGGCCGGGACTACCCCCTTACCCCGGAAACCGATCATCTCCGCAATTCTGGCGATCATAGATTCGATTCCCGGCTGGTCCAGGGAGATATCCTCGTCCTGTACGACCACGATCTGGTAAAGGTGACGAAACAGT
>CAZDAH010000014.1:0-5970 GCA_964503405.1 uncultured Ignavibacteria bacterium | reverse complement strand
TTCGAGGAAACTCAAGGTCTGCTCCAGATCCGCATAGAGATTCGCGCGTTCCGGGTTTTTCAGCTTGAGTTCGTCGATAATTCCCCATGCGTTTTCCCTGCGGATACCGTGCACGAGTTTCAAGGCCGAAAGGAGGCTTTTTACCGGTCGAAGACCGTCGTCCTTGGGGCAGATTATCTCGTCGGATTTTGGCCTTGTAAGCAGCGAATTTACTTCCCCCAGAATACCCCGCAGGTATCCCTCGTGATAACGGTTATCGCTTCTCGGCTGGAAATAGAATCTGTCCGTCACTCTTTTTCGGAATTCGGCGAACAGGGATTCGCTGCCCAGGATAACAGCCGCCCCGAGCATCTCGTTGACGATCACGAAATCATACATGCCTTTTTCCAGGATTTTTTCATAATCCTCTATGCTGGCGGCCAGGCTGTGCTGTCCGACATGTTCCGAGAGGTGGAAATGCAAACGGGTGGCTTTTTTCAACATTTCCGTGGAGAGCCTGGCGATGGCTTTGTTGAGGATCCCGGAATCATCGGATTGACGATAAATAATCCCCAGGTCGATATCATCCTGATCAGCCCTGGTGCCCACTCCGAGTATGGCGAAATCCGGAGGATGCTGGCCTTCGAAAAACAGGTTGAGCAAACGTTCCATATAAGCCTTCGTCAGGTATCGGAACATACGGCCCGCTTCCAACATGAGCCGCCGGCCGATTTCCCACTGCCGGGGGTTATTAGCGAACTCGAGCTTGACAATATCCACGGTATGGAGATTCATGTTCAAAAACTGCAACGCGAAATAACATCCCAAAAATTCCAGTTTCTCTTCATGAGTCGAGGCGGCTTCCAATACCGTATCCATTTCGCCCGGGATTTCCATGGAATGGCTCCATAGATGCACTCTGTCGCGAAAACCTTTCCTTTCCAGCCCCTCGTTCAGCTTCTCCACGTTTGTGGAGATTATATGCAGGTATTTTCTATTATAATTCCCCAGGGCCGCGGTCTTTTCCGTCAATCTGGTAAGTGGGTCTTTCATGCGATGGTTCTATATTTGTCAGGCGTATAAGTCAAGGAAGCATTCTCATGCCGTCGATTTTGAATTTTCGTGCGGGTGGGATTCACGGAAAATGACATCCTGAGGTTTTCATTTTTTTTCAAGCGCCGTATTCGACGCTTCCAGGCCGGCCTCGTAGGCGGCCAGAAAGATCTCCTCGGAATTTCTCGGGATTCGGGCCAGGATCGCTTTCCTGATCGAATCCCTGTTGATGATCTTATTAACTCCCGCGAAGAATCCAAGGGCCACGATATCCACCATCGACGATTTTCCGCATTTCGTTTCGGCGATTTCTATCAGAGGGACGGAGTATATTTTGTTCGGGCGTGTCTGGTCCGAAAGTTCGATTCTCGAATCGATTACGGCGATGCCGTCAGGCAGAAGGTCCCGGATATATTTGTCGTATGCCTGCTGGGTCAAAGCCAGAAGGAAATCGACGGAGTCCGTCCTGGGGTAATCGATTATTTCGTCGGATATGATGATCTCGGCCCGGCTAGCGCTTCCCCTGGCCTCGGGACCGTATGAACAACTTTCGGCGGCGTTTTTATTGTCGTATATGGCGGCGGCTTCGGCTATGATCCGGCCCGCCTGAATCAGGCCCTGACCGCCAGCTCCCCCGAATCTTATGCAATAGCGAAAGGCCATGTCGACCATCCTGTTTTTGATTGGCTGCCGATCCCGGAGGAAAAATCCGTCTATAATATAAGTCGTTCGGGCTCCCAGTCCAGCGAATTCATGATAAGGGAAGCAAATCCCATAAACGGCAAAGCGAACTCAATAGATCCATGTTTATCCGAAGATTATCGCAGTTTTTCATGGACATTTTATTCCAGAAGCATTAGACTGTATGCCGGATACGGCGATGTACTTAAATGTCGTATCGGGTGTGTTAGAGTTTTACAAACAAATAACATCTCTGATTGACAGCTGTGCATTTGATTGGGCGGGATGCTTGTATTTTGCCGACTTCTCGTTGTCGTATTTGAAGAAAATTGTCCCTGCATTTGAGAAACAGTTCACAAATGCATTAAGAATTTATATGAATAGAACTGACTTCAGAAGGCGAGGACTGCTATGAAATACTGGAGAACCCCTCTGGATATCGACCGTTTGAAGATCCCCAGGGGGGAGTTGCATATCATAAAGGAGCGATGCAAAGGGTGCGGCTTCTGCGTCGAGTACTGTCCCCGGGACGTACTTGAGCTTTCGAATGAGTACAACGCCAAGGGATATCATCCCCCGGTAGCGGTGAGGCCCGAGAATTGCGTCAATTGCGACCTCTGTGAGATGCTCTGTCCGGATTTTGCCATCTATTGCCTTCGTGTGGAGGAAAAGCGGGAGGAGGCGGTACAATG
Organism: uncultured Ignavibacteria bacterium; assembly: GCA_964503405.1. Lineage (GTDB taxonomy): Bacteria > Zixibacteria > MSB-5A5 > UBA10806 > UBA10806 > JAZGHS01. Next base: position 3,565 of record CAZDAH010000014.1, on the reverse strand, counting down.
AAAGCCGATCAAGCCAACGTTCTCAGCGGGGCGCATTATCTCGATGGCAATCATGCTTGCGCGGAGGGCGCCATCGCCGCGGGATGCAAATTCTTCGCCGGCTACCCCATCACCCCGTCGACTGAGATAGCCGAGCGGTTCGCCAGGCGAATCCCCATGCTCAACGGGGTGTTCGTGCAGATGGAAGACGAGCTGGCCAGCATGGCCGCCATCTTGGGAGCGTCATGGGGAGGGGCGAAATCGATGAGCTGCACGTCGGGGCCCGGTTTCTCGCTGATGATGGAGAATTTTGGGCTGGGCATTATGACCGAAACTCCCTGTGTGCTTGTGAACGTGCAGCGAGGCGGGCCGTCGACAGGGCTGCCTACGCTTCCGGGCCAAGCCGACATGATGCAAGCCCGCTGGGGATCGCACGGCGATTATGAAGTGATAGCTTTGGCGCCGGATTCGCCCCAGGAGTCATTCGAATTGGCCGTTCACGCTTTCAACCTCTCGGAGAAATATCGCATGCCGGTCTTGATAATGACCGACGAATGCGTGGGGCATATTACAGAAAAAGTGGTCATACCGCCGGCCGACGAAATCGAGTTGATCGAACGCCGCTTTACGGCGAAGAGTCCGGGCCAGGCCTGGCCTTTCGAGTGGAACGGCAACGGCCAGCCGCCGATGCTGCCGGTGGGGAAAGGCCATAAGTTCCATGTGACGGGTCTGACTCACGATTACAAGGGCTACCCGGTCATAACCGCCGAGGCTCACAAAACAAATGTGGATCACCTTATGGCCAAGGTCCGGGATAACGTTGGCGAGATAATCTGGCTGGAGGAAAAGGACGTCGATGGGGCCGATATCGTGGTCATGGCTTACGGGATATCGTCGCGGGTAATGCAGCCGGCCATAGTTAAGGCCCGAAAAGAAGGGCTCAAAGTCGGTCAGATTAAGATGATAACAGTATGGCCATTTCCGGAGAAGCGAGTGAGGGAATTGGCATCGAAAGTCCGGGCCCTGATCATGGTCGAGATGAATCTCGGGCAGGTTTACTATGAGATGGACAGAGTGGCAGCCGGAAAATGCAAGACATATCTCGCCGGGCATACCGGGGGAACGGTTCATAAGCCGGATGACATATACATGATCATAAAGGAGGCGGCAAAATGAGCACGAAACCACTGGAAGAAACTCCGGCCGCCGAGGAAAAGCATCCGATGGAGCACCTTCTCCGGATGGACCGCATCCCGCACATCTGGTGTTCCACTTGCGGACTGGGGACAACTGTCACGGCGCTGGCCTCGGCCCTGGAGCAATTGAAACTGGATTTGAACAAGGTCGCGGTGATCTCGGGGATAGGCTGCACCGGACGAGTGGCCGGTTACATGAAAGTCGATTCCTTCCATACGACTCACGGCAGAGCCTTGCCTTACGCCTTCGGTTTTCATATCGCCAGGCCCGATATGAAGACGATCGTTTTTTCCGGCGACGGCGATTTGATATCGATAGGGGGAAATCATTTCATACACACGGCGCGCCGCAACGCCGATATCACGGTTATCTGCGTCAATAATTTCATATACGCCATGACCGGCGGCCAGGTGGCGCCCACGACCCCGATTTCAGCGAAAGCGTCGACCTCTCCCTACGGCAATTTCGAAAAACCGTTTAATCTGCCTCTCCTTGCGGCGTCCTCGGGGGCGACATACGTGGCCCGCTGGACCTCCCTGCATATTCGTCGCCTGACCACGGCCATCAAGGAGGCGATAACAAAACCGGGGTTTTCGTTCGTCGAGGTTATCGCCCCCTGTTCCACTCTTTACGCCAGGCTGAACAAGCTCGGAAGCGGTCTCGATCTTCTGAAATTCTACCACGATAACAGCGTAATCAAGCATGGAATAGATCCCCGCGAGGCCGATATCGATTTCCAGTCGAAAATTGTGGTTGGCAAATTCCTCGATATCGAACGCCCAACGTACCTGGAAAGCCATAATGACGGCTATCAGAAAGCATTCGGCGACAAATATCGCCCCTATGGAGGCGCCGATGGCAACAAGTGAGATAAGAATCACCGGCTTCGGGGGCCAGGGCGTAATCCTCTGCGGGTATATCATAGGCAAGGCGGCGTCGCTTTACAACAATCAGCATGGCACCCTGACCCAGAGTTTCGGACCGGAGGCGAGGGGCAGCGCTTGCAGCGCTCAGGTTGTTATCTCCGACGAAAAAGTATTATATCCATATGTGACAACTCCGGGGTACCTGTTGGCTATGTCCCAGGACGGTTACGCGACGCACAAGGACAAGGTCACCGGCGATTGCGTTATCTGCTACGAGAAGGAGCTGGTGCAGCCGGACGATCATGGTCCGAAGGCGCGGCTCTACGGTATTCCCGCCACTCGGATTGCCGAGGACCTGGGGCGCAAGATCGTGTTGAACATAGTTATGCTCGGGTTCTTCGGGGCGGTTACCGGAATCGTACCCGGCGAGGCGCTTCGCCAGGCCGTCGAGAATTCTGTTCCCGGCGGCACCGAGGAGTTGAATCTCAGGGCTTTCGACCAGGGTTTCGAGTACGGTCTGAAACTGGTAAACAAAGAAGAAGTAGTGGCATAAAGGATTCCATCCGACGCCACATCTGACTGTGAGGATCGCGTGATGGCCCAAAAGGGCAGAGAAAAAGGCGTTCTGGTAATCGGCGGAGGCATATCCGGAATACAGGCGGCCCTCGATTTGGCTTCCGCCGGGGTGAAGGTCTACCTGGTCGAGAAATCGCCGTCAATTGGAGGGCGGATGGCTCAGCTGGACAAGACTTTCCCGACCATGGACTGCTCCATATGAATTCTCGGTCCGCGGATGCTTGATGCCGGTCGGCATCGTAACATCGAGATATCGACCAACTCCGAACTGATCGGACTGCGCGGAAGGGCCGGGAATTTCAGGGCGACTGTCAGGCGATACCCCCGTTATGTCAGCGAAGAGCTTTGCACTGGCTGCGGGCTCTGCGCCGAGGATTGTCCCGTGGTGGTGCCCAATGAATTCGATGTCGGAATGGGAGGGCGCAAGGCAATCTACACGCCGTTCGCCCAGGCGGTTCCGAATTCCTACATAAGCGCCAGACAAAACTGCATGAACGGCGATTTTCTGGTCTGCAATAACTGCGTGAAACGCTGTGACCGCGAGGCCATCGATTTCGACGATATCGGCGAGGAAATCGATATTGATGTCGGCGCGGTCATCGTGGCTACCGGTTTCGACGTTTACAATGCCCGGGCGATTGCCGGTTACGGCTATGGTCTCTATGACAACGTTTTGACGAATATGGAACTGGAGCGTGTGCTTAACGCCTCGGGCCCGGCTCACGGCCATATCATCAGGCCATCCGATCACAAAGTCCCCGAGAATATAGCCTTTATTCAGTGCGTGGGATCGAGAGGCGAGGGAGGAGAAGCCGGCTGCCAGTATTGCTCTCGCTTTTGCTGCATGAACACGGTGAAAGACTGCATGCTTGTCAAACAGCACGAGCCGGGCATAAAAGAGCTGGCCGTATTCTATATCGATTTGAGAGCGTCGGGGAAAGGTTTCG
>CAZDAH010000013.1:25637-42553 GCA_964503405.1 uncultured Ignavibacteria bacterium | reverse complement strand
TTCCCATCTCGAAAGCTCATAGTTAATCAAACAACCCCTTTTCATTCCTTTTCTGCCTTTTTGCCTTTTTCAAAGTCCCGCTGGTATCCGGCAATTCCGGCCTCTTGCCAGCGAGGAAATCGTCGATGGTCACGATTTGAATTACGGGGAAAGAGCGTTTACTTCCCGGCATTGACCACTTGCCAGCTTCGGCGGCCTCGGTTAACATGCCTTTGGTCGGTTTATTCATCGCCAACAACACGCCCAGAGGCGCGCCTTCCCTCTTTATAACAGCTTTCAATGCCCGAACATCTTTGGGATTATAGCCGCCGCCTTTCACTTCGATGATGATCTTATGATGCTTTTGCTCATAATCCTTGAAATAAAGAAGTCCGTCGATACCGGTATCACCCCCGCCCGCGCTTTTATATGGCTGGCCGTCCAACAGCGATACGGCCCAGCTTTCGAATTGGAAGGGTGATTGCAGAAAGAGTTGTTTGGCGTCATCCGTCGATTTCGGCTCCCCGACGATTTCAAATTTTGCGTCCGGGAAATGGTCAATAATTCGCTTTTTTATTAGAGCAATAGCAAGATAAGTTATGTCTATGCCCATCCATTTTCGGCCGAGTTTTTCAGCCGCCGCCACTGCAGTGCCGCAACCGCAGAAGGGGTCTAACACTATATCGCCTTCGTTTGACGAAGCTTCTATTATGCGCTCGAGAAGAGCCAGCGGCTTTTGTGTAGGGTATCCGAGACGTTCTTTTGCCTGGGAAGATATGGCCTGAATATCATCCCAAAGATTCTGAACTTGTTGGCCTTTCAATTCATCTAGGTATCTAATTCTTCGTATTCTGCCATTCTTTTTCTTTGGAAAATGAAGCCTGCCTTCTTTATCCCATTGCTCCATCTTTTCCTTTGATATTGCCCATCCCATCTTTGGGGGATCGTACCCCTTATATTTATACATCAGATTCGGTCTCGGTGAGGGACTTGCTAAATTGTCTATTCCGTATTTTCGTCCGTGTTTATCGGTGAATCTGAAAAATCTCTTTATATAATCAGGATCGCTTACCCCAAAAATAGGTTTTAATGGTGCAGATGTAGCTTTCGAATAAAATAAGAGGATATCGGTGCTTGTACCATATCTATAACTTTTATGCGATGTCTCGCCTCTACCTGTTTTTCGTTTCCAGATAATCTCGTTGCGATAATTGGCTATACCGAAAACCTGATCCAATAACACTTTCAAGTAATGGCTAGCTGTTGGATCGCAGTGTAAATAAATAGAACCGGTTTCCTTCAATACCCTGCGTAATTCAACCAGCCTTATTGCCATCATCGTAAGATATGCCATTAAATTAGTAGTTCCCATGAATTCCTTGAAGGCCTTCATCATGTCTTTTAATTCAAGAGGATATTTGCCTTCCATAATAGCGTCGAAAGCATCCTGGGTATCGCCCGTCCAGGTCCAGGTATCCTCGAAGGCCTGAATTTGGGAAGCAGGTTCCTTGCCTGTCTGGTCGTGGAAGATGACGTTGTAAGCGCGTTGGGAATTAAACGGCGGATCGAGATAGATCAAGTCAACCGATGCGTCAGCGATATATTTTCTGAGTATTTCCAGGTTATCCCCGTAATAGAGTTTATTCAAGACAGGCTCCTATTCTCACATATAACCTTCGTCAATCAAGCTGATTATACGCGATCGGCGGGGTTTATTCAAGTGTAATTTACCATTGCGGTTTTATGCCCTTAGGAAATAGCAAACGCCATCCTGAGGAGTAGGGGCAAGGAGTCAACGCTGTCCTGAGCGCAGGGCTTCCGATCTACCAATCAGTCAACAAAAAAAGCCCCGCCGGGACGGGGCTTTCCAAATCGGATGAAATACCAGGGGGAAGAGCTACTTTTTCTCCTCTTTCCCCTTCTTCTCTTCCTTGCCTTTTTTCTCCTCTTTCCCCTTCTTCTCCTCTTTGCCTTTTTTCTCTTCTTTGCCTTTTTTGTCTTCTTTGCCGGCCTGGCGTTCCTCGGCCTTCTTCTCGGAGATGACCTCCGGCTCGGCGCCCTCCTCGGCGGCGGCAACGCCCTCGACGGCAATCACGCCCTCGCCCTCGGCGGGAGCCTCCTCCTTGATGACCGTCGGAGGAACGACTGAGACGATGGTCTGGTCGGAATTCTCCAGCAGCTCGACGTTCTCGATGACGATATCCCGTATATGTATCGAGTCGTGGATTTTCAGATTGGTAATATCCAGCGTAATCTTATCGGGGATATTTTCGGGCAGGCAGGATACCTCCACGCTCCTGATGACCCAGGAGACTATGCCGCCGAAGTTCTTGACGCCGTCGGCGATGCCTTCGAGCATGATGGGAATCGTAACCTTGATGTTCTCGGTCATGGAAATATGCAAAAAGTCGATATGCAGGAGGTGACCGTCAACCGGGTCCCTCTGCAGGTCCTTGATGATCGCTTTTTTGGCCGAATCGGCCCCGTCGATATTGAGATTTATCAGCAGGTTTTCACCAGCGGCGTTTTTCATGGCCGTGTGAAAATCGTTGTATTCCATTTCTATGGCCACGGGTTTTTCTTCCCTGCCGTAGACTATGCCCGGGATTTTCCCGGCCGCCCGAAGTTTCCTGGCCACGCCCTTGCCGGCTTTATCCCGGACGCGGGCAGTTAACGTGATTTCCTTCATTTTTTACTCCTCAGATTCGTTAAAATTCTGCCTGATATTACCCGCTCCCAATGAAACCGCTCACGTCGAATCGTCACTGACAGCGGTATTGTAGATCATTCGTTTACCAATCTCAATTCCTTCTTGGCGCGTCCTGACCGTCCTCGAAGAGGCTGGAGAGGGAACGCTCCTCGTGTATCCGCAGAATGGCCTCGGCAAACTCTGTCGATACCGATAGAACTTTCATTTTCGATCCGAGTTCCCCCGCCGGATGATAAACCGTGTCGGAAATGAAGAATTTTTCGATGGGCGATTTATCGATCCTCTCCATGGCCTGCCCCGACAGGACGGCGTGAGTGCAGGCCGCCACTATCCTCCTGGCTCCATGCTCCTTGAGGGCTACGGCCGCCTCGGACAATGTCCCGGCGGTATCGACCATATCGTCGCGGAGAACGACGTCTTTTCCCTTGACCTCGCCGACAATGTTCATGACCTTTGCCAGGTTGATATCGGGACGGCGTTTATCCACAATAGCCAGGCTAAAATCGAGCGATTTGGCGAACGACCTCACCAGCTTGACCGAGCCGACGTCGGGCGCCACCGCCACACCGTTTTTTATTCCGAGTTCCTTGATAGCCTTGTTGAATACTCGCGACGAATAAAGGTGGTCCGAGGGGCAGTCGAAGAAGCCCTGAATCTGCGAGGCGTGAAGATCCATCAGAAGGACGCGATGGACCCCCGCCTTGGTTATGAGGTTGGCCATCAACTTGGCCGATATGGCCACACGGGGCTGGTCCTTGCGTTCCTGACGGGAGTACCCGTAGTAGGGGATGACGGCAGTGATCCTTCGGGCCGACGCTCTGACACAGGCGTCAATCATGATAAATAGCTCCATCAGGTTATCAGCGGGCGGATTTGTCGATTGAATGATGAATACGTCCATGCCTCGTATGTTTTCGTCGATCTGGAAAAACACCTCGCCGTCGGAAAACCGCTCAAGCGTACAAACGGAGACCGATTTCCCCAGGTTTTCGGCTATTTTCTCGGCCAGCGGCCTGTTGGACGACCCCGAAAAGATCTTGAAATCATTTACCATCGACTATCCCCGTCGTTTTTCGTCTCTCCAAAAGGGTCCCGACGCCGTCAATCATCGTTCAAACGCTGGGGCGCCAGGATTCGAACCTGGGAATGCCAGCTCCAAAGGCTGGTGACTTACCACTTGTCGACGCCCCAAATCCGGCAACAAACTTATGAAAATAAGTAATTTCCGTCTAATGTCAAGATATGATTGGCGGTTATTGCGACGTCGTCAGAGAGATCGGGGAATCGACCTCAGGGCCTTGCCAGTCTATCGAGAATTCGAAGTCGGGCAGAGCGGGGTTGCGACGATTATCGAATATGAGAAGCGTATGGCCGGCCCTCATGGGGATCTTCTTAAGTCCATAATCTTCAAAGAATTGCGGATTGGAAAAAAGCTGTTTGTCGCTGGGGAACCCGGCTATCAATGTTCCGTAGCCGGACCCCAAAATTATCAGGTCGGGGTTCTTCGATAGGATGTAGGAGGCGTCAGCCTTCTCATGCCCGGGCCATCCCGAACCGAGGGTCGGCGCGGAATGATGAGCTATATGGATATCATTCAAACCGAGCATATCTATCGTTTTTAACCCCGAATAATAAGGGATTGCGCCGGCGGCGTTGAGGGCTACTGTTATATCCGAAGCTGTATTATTCTTCAGCCAGAGCCCGACATCTTTGCCATATTCCACCGCCTTATCGGTTTTAATCTGCGCGTAAACGTAGAAAAAATTAGATGTCCCGAAGCTGTACAAGATCGCCGCAAGCACATAAATAACCACGAATTTCCTTTGCCCCAGCATCGAAATAAAAATCGCCGAGAGAAGGCAGATGACCGGCATTATAGGGGCGATGAATCTCAGGGCGGGCATTGAATCGCCACCGATCAAGATCACACAAAGGAGATAAACACCGGCAATAATTGTCAGAATCGAAAATTTTCGATATTTACCGAACCAGGATAAGATCAAAACGGGGTCGACAATCGGCAGCGATATGGCCATGCCGGCGATGGCGAATTTTGTCAAATATTTGATCCCTCTGAATACCTGTGACGCGTGAAACCCGACTTTGACATAGAATGTATTGGGAAGGGGGTAGCCGTAGTGACTGAGCCTCCAGAGGAAAAAAGGCATGTAAATCGCGCAGAAGGCCAGGATAAGAATCGCGGGATGATTTTCACGCTTCCTTGAAAACAATTGATCGATGGCGATAACCCCGAATATGACTATTCCCTCCGGCCGGGTCAGGGTCGTCAGCCCGCACAGAAAGCCAATGGCCATCGTCTTTTTAAGATCCAGATCAACTCTTATTCGCAGATAATAAAGAACATCGAGGGTGATGAGAAAGGTGAACAGCGAAACCTCCATGCCGCTGCGGCCCCAGGGAAGAAAAATCAGGGATGTTCCCAAAAGCAGCGTGCCGACAATTGAGAATTCCTTTTTCAGCCCCTCTACAAACTTGTGAGAGAAGGCCAGCAAGAGGAGACATCCCAGTGAGAAAAAGTGGCCGAGGATTATTGAAAACCGGACGATATCGAACCCCGCCCATTTCCCGGCAGCCATAATCATGACCCAGAGAAAGGACGTATATCCTTCGACCCTTTCCCCTGCGTTGTAGACCGCGCCGTTGCCCGCCACGATATTCTCGGCGTAACGAAATGTGATAAAAGCGTCATCGAGCATCCAGGGGTGAATGATCGCGCTATAGGCCGCCTGAACAATCAGGCAAAACGCGAGGGTCAGCCAGACGGCGCGGAACTCGGCTGTCAATAGGCCATAGCTTTTTTCGTTATCGATCAATTCCTGACTCTTGCTTTTCTCCGGATGGATTAATACTATCGAACGCGGATTCCATTGTCCAGCAAAAAACAAAAGGACTGTTGCGGCACGCGTTCTCTTTTCCCTTGAAAATCGATTCGGTATCGCTATCTTGCGGGCTTACAATGAAACCCGTTCGGGAAAACCGTGAAGGAGGACGGTCATGCTTTTAGGGGCCCACATGTCGATCGCCGGAGGGGCGTACAACGCTTTTGCCCAGGGAGAAGAAGCCGGCTGCACGTCCATACAAATATTCACCAAATCGTCAAACCAATGGAAAGCAAAGGAACTTACCGACGAGGAGATCAAGAAATATCACGAAGAGCAAAGGCGCAGCGGGATAAATCCGGTCGTCGCCCACGATTCATACCTGATCAACCTCGGTTCACCCGATGCCGCCCTGCTGACGAGATCGCGCGAGGCTTTTCTGGTGGAGATGAAGCGGTGCGAGGCGTTCAAGATCCCTTTCCTGGTCACACATCCTGGCAGCCATCTCAATAAGGGCGAAGAATGGGGAGTCACCCGCATTGCCGAATCGCTGAGTTGGCTTCATCAAAAGACCGATGGTTTCAAAGTCAGAATCGCGCTTGAAACAACGGCCGGGCAAGGCTCCAATCTCGGCTACAAATTCGAGCAGATCGCCTCAATGATTAGCCAGGCCGAGGGTTCGGAGCGCCTGGCTGTCTGCCTGGATACCTGCCATATATTCGCGGCGGGTTACGATATCACCACCGAAACGGCCTATAATAAAACGATATCCGAATTCGACCGTATAATAGGGCTGGACAAGCTGACGGTATTGCATTTCAACGACGCCAAAAAGGGGCTGGGCTCGAGAATAGACCGTCACGAGCATATCGGCAAAGGGGAAATCGGGGAGAAGGCGGTCGGTTTCTTCATGCGCGAGAAGAGATTCGCCAAAATTCCCAAACTGCTCGAGACGCCTAAGGGTGACGACGGCGAGATGGACAAAGTGAATCTCGCGATCCTCAGGAAACTGGCAAAAAAATGACAAAAATAGTTACTGCTTCTCTGATAATTGTTTTCTCAAGCCTCGCCCCGGCGTCACAAGCCTTACGGTTGGGGCTTGAATGCGATTTCATAAATGAATCCGACGGCTCGATGGCCGGGGGATTCAGAGGCGAGATGCTTATCCCGCAAGCCGGAAACAGGGAGGTTTTCATTCCGCCCTATTCCATCACCATAGAAACAAACAGGCTGGAATCGGGACAATACGAGTTGAAACTCAGCTTTTCCGGCCTCGGCCCCTCCTTCCCGAAATTCGGGCGAAAACTCGAAATAGGAGTCGGGGAGAAGCTGCTCATATCCGGCCTGCCGGTAAAGGATGACGTGGTTATCAACTATGGGATAAGTTTGCTGGATGATACCGGCGAAATCGAGGAGCGATTTGCTGATCTCGAGGATACCACCGGGTGGGGAACGTCCGTTTCCATTCATTATTCCACTCGCTGGCAGAGAAACTCCTTCGCCGACTACGCCTGGAACCGGAAAATGGGTTATCTGGAGAATATCTACGATCGTCATAGAAACAGTTTCAGGCTATCTATGTCCCAGCGTATCGAGATGGTATTCTATCCGGAACCGACCGATGATGTTTACCTCGACCAGAGGGTCTACTATGCCGTTCATCCCAATTCCGGGCGGATCGATCTGGTTTTCGGCCATGAGGTCGACGCCGCTTCGCCGGCGCCCGGGGCAGAACTGCTGATTTATCGATTATGGGGTTTCGGTCCGCGCTGGATGGTCTCGGGGCTGGCCCGTTACTACAACGATAACCATTTGAAATTAAGCATGTTCGCCGACAGGCTCGCGGGGTCTGAATTAGTCGACAGAATCGCCGCGGACGACTGGGTCGTATCAGATACCGGCTCCATCTTTTGCGGCGGATTTGTCAACTGGCTTCTGACCGAATACAGTCAATCGAATTTTCAGAATCTGTTCAGAAAATCGACCCCTCTCGATTACGAGGAGCATTTCAAAAGCATTTACGAAATAGATTTCACGTCCGCGCTCGGGAATTATATAGATTTTCTGCGGGCATACCAGCCGAGAGAAGGGGAACTCATTTATTACGCGTCGCTGTACCGGGATCACGGCGATTTCAAACGGGCCGGGGAACTTTACGAGACTCTTTCGGCTGTAGCCGGGAATAAGATTGACGCTCTCGATAACCTGGCCGCTTGCCGTCTCTGGAACGGCGAATTCTCCAGGGCGCTGACAACATACGATTCTCTTCTAACAATTTCCCCCGATACAGGTCATTATCTGATGTTGAAAGGCGACGCATTAATGGCTCTGGGAGAATTCGAAAAGGGATACGAACTCTATGAAAAAGCGTTTCTGGATCACAAAAATGGCTTATCAGGTCTGAGACTGGTGGAATTATTAATCGACAAAGAAAATATCGATTCGGCCCGGACCGTATTCGGGAAGCTCGACGCGAACGTCAGAAGCAGGCTGAGTTATTTGAGGGAAGCGGCCCGACTCAAGATCGCGTCCGGAGATTCCGGGCACGATACGACATTGAATCAGGCGGCGGCGATGGCAGCAAATATAATGCTGACCGCCCCGGACGATCCCCGCGGATACCTGGCCGCAGGCAGGTCATTTGCTCTCCTGGGCCAGTTCGAAAGGGCGAAAGCCAGCCTGAAAACAGCGATTTTTCTCGAACGCAGGCAGTCCTTTCACGGTTTGCATCTTCTGGAACTGGGGAAAGCCGCCGACCTTGAGGGCGATAGGGACGAGGCTGTCGAATATTATCGTCGCGGGGCTCAAAGCGGCGCCGGTGAATATATCAAAATGCTGTGCGAAAAATATGCCGATACTCCTTATCGATCAGGAAACTAATCGCGACCGATGAGACTCTCAAAACAATTGAGGGAATAATATGGGATTTCTGAATTCTGCTTTCCTGATCGGGCTGGCCGCGGTGTCAATCCCGCTGATACTGCATTTTTTGTCTCGTCGACGAATAACCACCATCGAGTTTTCGTCCCTGCGGTTCCTGGAACAGATGCAGAAAAGCCGAATGAAGTGGCTGAAGATCAAGGAGATCCTCCTGCTATTGCTGCGGATGGTTGTCATCGCTTTAATCGTTATGGCCTTCGCCCGCCCGACCCTGCGCGGTTTTGTCGGTTCCTCGAAAGGAGCGTCGTCGGTGGCTATACTCCTTGACAGATCGGCGTCAATGGAAGCCCAGGGTGAAACCGGCAGCTTATTCGACGAGGCCCGGCGGACGACTGCCAGGTTGGTCTCCGGACTCGACAGGACGGATAAGGTCGCCGTAATTCCATTCCCCTCGACCTCCTCCGAGAGCGAATCATACGGCCCTTTATATCCAGGCGAAAGGCTTCAGCAGAATATCGGCGATATTTCAATGAGTTTTGGCTCCGGCGGGCTCGGCGGAGGGTTGAAAACGGCCTTTGAGACATTGGCGGCGAGTTCTGATCTGAATAAAGAGATATATATCATTTCTGATTTTCAAAAAAATGCCTGGAATAATATGCCGTCGGAGGTTTGGGCAGTCGGGCGTGCGGGGAATATCCATTTATCCTGCGTCGCGGTGACGCCGTCGGGACCAGATAATATCGGTATCACCGGTATTTTGCTTCCCCCCCAGATGATCATACCCGGAGAGAATTTCCAGATGGAGGCGGAGCTTGTCAACTACGGATCGGGCACGCTGGAAAACGTCCTGGTTGGCGTGATAGTGGAGGGCGAGAGGAAAGCGCAGTCGGCCGTTTCGCTGCGTCCTGGCCAGCCCACTTCCGTGGTCTTTGCCTTCAAACTCGATAAACCGGGAAACTTCGGCGGTTATATCGAGATCGATTACGATCGCTATAGCCTCGATAATAAGCGGTATTTTACAATCGACATTCCCGACAGGATCAACTTGCTGGCCGTAGGTCAATCGAAAGAAGATTTGAGATTTCTGTCTTTGGCTTTGGACAGGCCGGAGGCGGGGCAGATTCGCTTTAAAGGGATTGGAGCTGCAGATCTGCTCCGAGAGGATCCGGGCAAATACAAGGTGATATTGCTGCACGATCTGAAAAACCTCGATCCGGCCCGCGAGGCGGCGGTCCGGAGGTTCGCCAAAGGCGGCGGCGCGCTGTTTCTGTCTCTTGGAAGATCGTCCGATATATCTTATTGGAATAAATTCCTGGACGGGGCGGAAATCGAGGCTGGACAGATGACCGGCGATACGGGGGAATATATAATCTGGGATAAATTTGATTTTGAACATCCCATATTCTCGATTTACGCCCGAAACCTATCTGATCATTCCGGGCCGGATATCGCCGATATTCATGTCTTTAATTACGCCGGCCTTAAAGGAGGAAGAATTCTCGGGTCGACGTCAGGCGGCGTCAATCTTCTGGCGGAATCGAGATCCGCTCCGATTATCGTATTCGGCAGCGGACTGGATATAAACAGCGGGGATCTGCCCGCTCACACCCTCTTCCTGCCGTTGCTGGCAAGAAGTGTCGAATACCTCGGGTCGCGGGATTCCAGGGAGAGCGGCGACGGCATCCTCGGCGTACCATATACCCTGAGGATCGACGAAATCGTCGACGGACTCAAATTGACAACACCGTCCGGGAAGATAGTCGATATCAATCCGTCGATCGGAGACGGCGGAGCAACTTTACGCCTCACCGCGGATGATTTGCCCGGGATATACGAGCTGACATCCGGCGAAAAAACGGTATCCTCGGTCCCCTTCAATGTCGATCCCGATGAATCGTCCGAGGAAATCATATCGTCAGGCGAGATCGGCGAACTTCTGGGCTTGCGGGTCAACGTGATTGAACCGGGAGCCGACCTGGTAACATCGGTAAAGAACGCCCGTTTCGGACGCGAGCTCTGGAAGGAGTTTTTGCTTTTCGCGTTGATCCTGCTGATAATGGAATCATTTCTCGGAAAAACATCGGCGCCCCCGGAGGGGAAATCGAAATGAACTATCGAATTCTATTGATTCCGGCCGCCGCCGCTTTGTTGACATGCCGGCAGGAAACGACCCTGCATAACCAGACCCGCGCGGGGGGATATGCCATGGGGGAAAATATATTATTGAGGTTCGCCCTCTCCGGTATCGATAATCCGCCCGATTCTATCGACGTTTCGATATGGGAGAAGAAAACAGACTATATTTACTTTCTCCGCGCCGAACTTGACAGCTGCGACACACTCTGCGGTTATTCTTTGCTGTGGGACGGCCGCAAGCCCGACGGCCGCTGGCCCGCGGGAGGACGATATCTGGTATACGCCAAAGCGGAGCTAAAGCAAATAGTCTATTCCGATACGGTGGCGATCGGAATGGCCGACTGATTTAGGGATATATCCCGGTCTGCTTAAATGCCTTGACTGCTTTTTCGCATGGATATAATATCCGATTGCCTCGCCCTCCGCAGGGAGGAGCGGCTGGCTCACTGTATAATGTGGATGGAGGGTTCGATGGGCAAGAATAGGGAACGGCTGAAGGAAATTCTCCTGGAAAAAGCGATCAGGTTCGGCGACTTCACTCTCGCTTCGGGGAAAAAATCGACATATTACATCAATGGCAAGATGGCCACTCTCGATTCGGAGGGTTTGAATCTCACCGCCGAGATATTTCTGGATATGCTCGACAATGTCGAATGCGACGCTGTCGGAGGGCCGACATTGGGAGCCGATCCGATCATCGGTGCGATGCTGGCCTTGGCCCACAATCGCGGACGCAAGCTAAGCGGGCTCATTGTGCGCAAGGAGACCAAAGATCACGGCACAGGCAAACTGATCGAGGGGCCGATTGAAAAGGGGATGAAGATTGCGGTGGTGGAAGATGTCACTACCACGGGCGGCTCCCCGGCAAGAGCTATTGACGCGTTTCGGGCCGCGGGATGCGAGGTGGTAAAGGTGATGACCATAGTCGATCGCCAGCAGGGGGCCTCCGAGAAGCTGGCCGGGATGAATGTATTATACGAGCCGATATTCACGAAAATAGATTTAGATCTGTAACAAGAATCGAAAAAAGTATATACCTTGCCTTATCCCGCCTTCGCCGGGCAGATCCCCGCGTATTCGCAGGTCCTGCACGGGTTGCCGGGAGTGGCGCCAAATTCTGACTCGTTTATGGCGGCGATTTTTTCCTCGATTTGCGTCTTAACCTCTTCCAGAGTCTCAGCGTCAATCGAGGCCCGATGAATCTGACCATCGCCTAAAAACATGATCATCGTATCCACAGGATATTCCCGGAAAAGCTCTTTGCAGGCCAGGGAATAGATGGGCAGTTGCAAATCATCGTCGAGCTTTTTGCTCCCCTTGTTGCCGGTCTTGTAGTCGATAACGGTCAAGCCCTCGGGAGATTTGTTTACCCTGTCGATTCGCCCGACCAGTTTCGCAGAATTCAACTCTATTTCGAAAAATTTCTCCAGCTCTGCAGGAATTCCGATCAGCTCGTCCTGCATCCTGATAAATTCCGCCAATAGCTCCGCGCCCCTTTGACCCATCCTCTCCTTTTGATCGGGATCGCCCAATCGGATCTTTTTCCAGCGCGAGTGAAAATCGGCGACAAGAGAATCGAGATCGGCGGGAATTCCCCGCATCATCATTCTCACCCCGTTTTCCAGCACGGCGTGTATCACCTGACCCAGCATCTGATGCGGGCTTGTCGGCGACGGTATCCGCAGAATCTTCCTGTAATAAAATTGCAGGGGGCAGGCGTCGAACGCTTCCAGATCGGTGTAAGAAATTTTATCCACTGTATAACGCTCTGCCGGTTTAATCGACTTGAAATCATCTCTTTGCAGCAGCCGTTGCAGAGTTGACAAAGACGACTGAAGCTGCTTGTCAAATTTCTCTTTCAATTCGATAAATTCGTCAGGCGAGCCCGCTTTCGCGCCGTAAATATTCCAGATTCTCATAAGTCCGTCGGCCAGACAATTTTCGATATCTTCCTTCACCGGTATGATGACCGATTTCGAATCGTCGCGTGCCCGCGCAGGCCCGAATTTCTCGATCCCGGGCAGAACGCGCGCCGCCACTTTCTCCAATCCGCAACTTTCGGCGAAAAAGGGAGTCGCTTCGAGTTCGGTCAGAAAACGCGAACGCTTGGTTCCCTTCTTCTCTATTCCATAAAGATATAACTTTTCCCGGGCGCGGGTCATGGCTACATAGAACAGTCGTCGTTCCTCCTGTATGCGGTAATCACCCTCAGGCAGCTCGTCTTTGTATAACTCCGGCGGGAATTCCACTAACGCTGATTTTTGCGAGGACGGAAACCTCCGATTGGATAGCCCCATGACGAACACCGCCGGGTATTCCAGCCCCTTCGAACCGTGCACAGTCTGCAGGACAACCCGCGTCTGGATCTCCTCCGACTCGTCATTATCGCCGAAGCCGGCTTTCCATTCCCTAAACTCGATAAAATCGCTGTGAGTGTAATCCTCGCCGCCTTTGACAAACGCTTCGGCCGAACGCAGGATAGCCGCCACCTCTATCAGCGACGATTTATCGATTATCGCCCCGTCGCGAATAAGCCCGGATAGGATCCCGGTTTTCGACACTATCGTCTCCAGCAGCCCCAGCGCGTTTTTCTCCGTTTTCAACTGCCTTAAATACCGCAGGAGCTCGACCAGCGCTTCAAGCTCCGATGACGCTGCCTCCTCGCTCCCCTCCGCCGCGGAACGGATTATCTCCAGCGGATCCGATTCGGTCCGCGAGATCCGATACATGATCTCGCGCTCGCCCGCGGGGGTAAGTCCCCTGACAAAGTGATTAATGATGAATGATAATCGATCGCTCCTTGTCGGATCGACCGTGTATTCATAGAGCGCCAGAAGCAGTTTCACCGCGGGCGACGACGACTCCTCGGTGTTGTTGTCATAATATTAATCGATACCGCGTCGAACTAATATCGTCTCCAGCAGTTCCTTGTGCGTTCTGGCCCGGAAGAGCACGCCGATCGATTTGGGCTTGGCGTATTTTTCGTTGTTCAATATTTCGGATATCTCGTCGGCTATCGACTCCGCTTCCGTCTCGTGATCCGGGCAAAGTCGAATCGCGACCTTATCGCCGTCGAGACCTCTGGAGAACATCCGCTTATCCGGATCGAAACGTGCCTGCGGCTCGATCTCGATCAATGATTGCGCGGCGTTGACTATTCGCTGAGTGGAACGATAATTCTCCTCAAGCTTGAAGTTTTGCGCTTCGGGGAACAAACTGTTAAACAGCTTGAACGATCCGAAACTCGCCCCTCTGAATCTGTATATCGCCTGGTCGTCGTCGCCGACTACGGTGACTCCGATCTTGTTCCCGCCCAGATGATACAACATCTCCACCTGCGCGAAATTGGCGTCCTGGAACTCGTCCACGAGGATATATTTGATACGCTGACGCAAGGTCGCGCCGACGATCTTTTCGGTGCTCAGAAGCATGTGCGCCAGGACCATCATGTCGCCGTAGTCGATCCAGGTCACTCCGGTATTGCCATCCGACGATTTGACCCGTTCATACTCCTGAAATATCATGCTGGCGTCGTAAATGGCGCTCCAGCGCTCAAAGGCGACAACCTTCTCGTCCTCGTCGAGAGCAACGTTATTGGGGATTTCATGCAGCTCCTTCTGCGCCCGGGAGATCAACTCCGACGGCGTTACCAGCTCGTCCTTGGCCCGGATGATGAACGTCTGCAAAGCGTAATAGCCCGAACCCGGTTTGTTGCTTCGCAAAAGCTTCGAATCGCTGATCCGCCCGATCGCCTTCATCAGGTAGCGGTAGAGACGGTACTCATCCGCCTTGGTCACCTCTCCGCCGAATCCGAGCAGGTGGGAGAACTCGTTGACTATATCCAGCCCCATCGAGTGGAAGGTCATTATCTCCGGGGCCGATGTGCCCATCTCGGCCATTCGTTCTTCAAGCTCCGCCTTTGTCTTGTTGGAGTAGGTGATGACCAGGATCGATTCGGGCGCATACTCTTTCTGCTCGATCAGGTATTTGGCCTTGGCGACGATGACCCGCGTCTTGCCCGACCCGGCCCCGGCCAAGATGATCTGCGGGCCGCCGAGGTATTCCACCGCCTGCTTTTGGGCTTCGGATAGCTGCATAGGGGGAAGATACGATATGGAGGGGGCGCGGTCAACCCCCGCCGTTTGTCAGGGGCCCTGCGCTCCCGACAAATATTCCGTAGGGGCGTAATATTTTACACCCGCTTTTGCCGAGGGCGTTTTTTCAAATGCCCCTTCGAGTGCCGAATATATTTTTATTGGCAAAATTCAGATTTAATCCGTAGGGGTCGGGTCACCCGACCCGTAAAAGGCATTAAAATATTCTTGACACGAAACCCGATTTTTGCTTTTTTATATATGCCGTGCCGCGAGGGTGGGATTCCCACGAAACTGGGAATTACAAATTGCAGATTCTGCGGCATTGATATGAATTGATAAAAATGTTTTACCTTAATGAGGAGTTGAAAAATGATGTTTATTCCTAAAAGAGCCGCTGATAGATTCATTAAACAATTGCCCAATTTTCAAAAAATACTTCAAGGCGCAAAAGACAGAGACGTGAATGAATCAGATACGGTTACCATTATCACAGATATGCTCTGCGACATTTTTGGTTTCGATAAATACACAGAAATAACAAGCGAATTGTCCATTAGAGGCACTTATTGCGATTTAGCTATAAAACTGGATGGAAACGTAAAATATCTGATAGAGGTCAAAGCGATCGGCCTCGATTTAAAGGAAAATCACCTAAGACAAGCGGTGAATTATGGAGCCAACCATGGCATTCCCTGGGTCGTATTGACTAACGGCATTGTTTGGGAATTATATAAGATCAGGTTTGAACGCCCGGTCGGTAACGAACTTGTTCTCGCTTTCAATTTTCTAGATCTTAATCAAAGAAAGGGCGAGGACCATGAAAAGCTATTTCTCTTGGCAAAGGAAGGAGTCAGCAAAGCGGCAGTTGAAATATATCACGAGCATATTCAGAGTGTCAATAGATTCGCTATCGCGGCGATAATTTCTACTGACGCGTGTCTTGAAGTCGTTCGTAGAGAACTGAGGAGAATCAATCCGGATACAAAAGTATCAAAAGATGAAGTAAGGAAGATTCTCCTTGGTGAGGTGTTGAAAAGAGATGTCATTGAGGGCGACCAGGCCAAGAAAATGACTGAGAGGCTTAGGAAGGCCTCTGGAAAGCTCTTGAGAAAAATCGTGAAGCATGAAACATCGGCACTGCAACAAAAAATAGATGAAGGGGAGCAAAATTAGCTGCGAAATTTCCACTGCGTGTCACAACTTGTTGTGACCGCGATCACAAGTGAGCGTTACGGTCATAGCTAATCATGAAGCGCAAACTCGAAGTCCCATAACGGCCATCGTGTGGATGCCGGATCAAGTCCGGCCCGTTCGGATCCGTACGGACATGGCAAGCCCCTCCCCCCTTGACTCCGCCTGTCTAACCCCATAAATTGCCCCGGCCGCCCGGTTTATGCGCTGTCAGGAACCCTTTACTGACAGCAACCTTATTCTCCGGGCGTAAACGATTTTCCAGTAGGCAGGCCAATGAATTTCCCCAACTTTCTCACGCTAACCAGAATCATCCTCTCGCCCGTCTTCATGATTTTCATGCAGTTCGAGCATTATTACTGGCGGCTGGCGGCCACCGTGGTCTTCATCATGGCCGCGCTGACCGACCTGGCCGACGGCTACTACGCCCGCCGCATGGGGCATCTGACCGGCTTCGGCCGCTTCATGGATCCTCTTGCGGACAAGATCCTGGTTTCCACTGCCTTTCTCACTTTCGTGCCCCTGGGCTACGCCCGCGGCTGGATGGTCATCGTGATCGTGGTGCGGGAGTTTCTGATCACCGGCCTGCGCTCAATGGCCGCCTACCGGGGCATGGTCATAAGCTCGTCGTTCCTGGCCAAGTGGAAAACCGCCACCCAGATGATCGCTATCGCCGTGATTATGCTTTTCGCCAATATCGAGCCGCTTCTAAGCGGGCGCTCCAGGGAAGGGTCAATCATGCCGATCTGGAGCGTCCCCCTGACTGGCTGGTCTTATAATCTTTTTGACGTTTTGGTATTTATCCCGTTAATTCTAACGGTCTGGACCGGGATCGACTACCTGATCAAATCGGGAGGGATGCTCAAAGGGATGCTCAGATGAGCGACAACAGGTTCGCCAGGGAAGGCTTTTTTTCGAAGCTTCTGGCCACTTTCTTCTTCTCGGGTTACCTGCCCAGGGCGCCGGGCACCTGGGGATCGGGATTTACCCTGATCATCCTCTTTTTCTTTTGGCCCCCGCAATGGTACTACCAGGTTGTGGCTATCGCGGCCGTGTATATTTTCGGGGTCTGGATCAGCGGCA
>CAZDAH010000013.1:20120-25627 GCA_964503405.1 uncultured Ignavibacteria bacterium | reverse complement strand
CCGAGGGCAAAGCAGCGGACTGGATCAGCGGCAAGGCGGAGGAGTATCTCGGCCACGACGCCCGCGCCATCGTTATCGACGAGGTCGCCGGCCAGATGACGGCGCTGTTCATGGCCCCGGCGAAATTCGTCCCCTTCGTACTGGGGTTCGCCCTGTTTCGCTTTTTCGATATCTACAAGCCGCCCCCGGCCAACGTCTGGCAGAGGTACCGCCGCGGCTGGGGGGTCATGGCCGACGATATAGCCTCGGGAATCTACGCCGCCTGTGTCCTGCAGCTGATCTTGTTCTTTTTGGATAAGTGGGGAGTTAGCTATGTTTGAGGATATGAATGAGCATAATTGAGGTTGAATACGAAGGCTGAGATAATCACTATCGGCGACGAGCTGCTTTACGGGCATACTATCGATACCAACGCCCCGTATATTTCCGAGAAGATAACCTCGACGGGGGCGACTGTGATCTGGCGCACCACGGTGGGCGACGATATCGAGGCCATCACCGAGGCGATTGCCCGGGCCACCCAGCGGGCCGACCTGGTCATCGCCACCGGCGGTCTCGGCCCCACCAACGACGATGTCACCAAGAAAGCGATCTGCCGCTATTTCAAACGGCCCTTGGTTTTCTACGATAATATTCTCAAAAAAATCGAGCAGCGTTTCAAGGATCGCGGCCTGGAGATGCCGGCGGTCAACCAGAACCAGGCGCTCCTGCCGCAGAGAGCCGAGTTTATCGACAATCCGATTGGATCGGCTGTCGGTATCGTCATCGACGAGGATAATCACCTGTTCGTGGCTGTGCCGGGGGTGCCGTCGGAGATGAAGGGGATGGTCGACGGCTGGATTTCGAATACGATACGCGAAAAAGCATCGGGTGTAATCACTCTTCATCGGAAGATAAGGACAGTCGGGATTATCGAATCGGTCTTATACGAAAAAATATCCGAATTGATAGATACCAAGCCGCAATCGGGACGCGCTGAGCGTGTTGATTTCGCCTTTCTGCCGTCGTGGCGCGGTGTCGATATTCGCTTGACCTCTACCACCCGCAAAGAGGAAGCAGGACGCATGCGGATCGCCGAGCTCGAGGAGAAAATTCGCGACAGAGCCGGGAAATATATATATGGCTATGATAATGATACGCTGTCACAAGCGACAGGCCTTCTTCTTCGCGAGAGAAGCTTGACCATCGCCGTGGCCGAATCGTGCACCGGAGGGCTTATGGGCAAGATGCTCACCGACGATTCCGGATCGTCGGATTATTTCCTTGGAGGAATAATTACCTATTCCAACGAAATGAAGACCAAGCTGCTATCCGTTCCACAGATTATATTGGAAAAATACGGCGCGGTAAGCGACGAGTGTGCACGCTATATGGCCGAGGGGGCCGCTCAAAGCGCCGGCGCGAATATCGGCGTCTCCATTACGGGGATCGCAGGGCCGAGCGGCGGCAGCGAGGACAAGCCGGTGGGACTAGTATATATCGGGTTGGCGGCGTCGGGGAAATCGTCTGCGAGGGAATACCGATTCGGCAACGACCGCGAACGAAACCGCGAACGCTCGGCTGTGGCGGCTCTGGATATGGTCAGACGATATTTGCTGGGTATCGATTAACGACTGAACGCTATCTAATCAAAACCGTTGTATCCAGGCCGGTCGAATCCGACTGCCAGAAATGAAAACGGTATTCGCCGGTTGATAGAGGCAGAAATCCCCAGATAATTTCCGTATCCACCATTACGGCGGAACATCTGGATCCTTTTTCCGATCTCTGACAAAATTTTACCGATATATCATGATAATCCTGCTTTATATCAGAATGGGAATATTCTTCGCATGGGGAATTAAACGCGGATGACAACCTGAACGAGATTGGAATCCTCACTTGTCCCGATTCTATACTTAAAACGCCGCTCGGACGCATGGGGTAATAGTCGTATTCGGTATCGTTCGGAAAGAGCGAGCAGCCGATGAGAATGGAGAGGATCATGCAAGCCCCGAGCGTCCACGATTTGACCTTTTCTGGCGCATTCATAAAGCTTCCACTATATTACTATACAATATATGTCGTCCCATATTCCGATCCAGATAAATTTTTTGAGTTTCCTGGCGCCTGCGGGTGTTTCCGGAATCGCGTTGCTGATACAGTGGGTTCATTTTATGGCTATATGTATCCCGGCAATACCCCCCCAGAGCGGAATATGGTCGACCGATTCGAACCCGACCGTTATCAACAGATCGCGGACATCTGACGGCTTGAAATAATTCCTGGCTGAGTGGGCCAGATAGCTGTATGCCCCCTTTTCGCCGGAAATCAGGTTGCCCACCGGTTTCACCACCCCCGAATAATATAATCCCGAGAGCGTTTTCAATATCGGCGATTCCGGCTGGCTGGTCTCGACAATCACCAGCCTCCCTCCGACCGCGATCACCCGGCAAATCTCTTTGAGATATTGATCACTTTTGGGATTTTTGAATGTCAGATTGCGGAATCCGAAGGCGATTGTCACCAGGTCGAAATAGCCGTCCTCAAAGGGCAACGAAGCGGCATCGGCCACCTTGAATTCGATTTTGCCGGCAAGACTCGGCTTTTCAGCTTTCTGTTTGCCCACCTCCAGCATCGGCTCGCAGAAATCGGCGGCGATGATCTCGGCGCCATCGGTGATTCGGCCGGCCAGCTCGATGGCCATGTCGCCGGTGCCGGAGCAGAGATCCATTACACGACGAGGTTGTGATTGGAGGCAGACGTCAGCCGCCCTCCTGCGCCAGCGCTGATCGAGGCCCAATGTCAGCAGGCGGTTGAGCAGATCGTATCGTCGCGGCACCCGCGAAAACATGCGGTAGAGGGGGCGGTTGTCCGTTTGGTCAGTCATGACAGGCAAATATAGCTGTAGGGGTTTGTTTAACCAAACCCCTACTTCTTTTGATTAATCATACTCACAATGTAATTCACCGCCAGCGCCAGGAGAAACGCCGGCACAAGCTCATACACCATCCCCTTCAACGCCGGCACATTGCGCCAGACGATCACGGTCAGGAAGCCTGTCACCGCCCCCGCTATGGCTCCTTCCGACGTCGCTTTCTTCCAGAGAAAACCGAGGATGAACAAGGGACCGAAGGCCGCGCCCAGTCCGGCCCAGGCGTAAAGCACGAACTCGAAAATGGCCCGATTTTGTGTCAAGGCGAATATCACCGCCAACAAGCCGATTATAGTCACCCAGAGGCGATCGATCGTGACCGCATGCTCGGCCGAGAGATCTTTTCCTTTGCCCCGCATGTAAATGTCGTGAGAGATAGCCGACGAGGCCACGATCAGCTGCGAGTCGGCGGTGGAGCAAATGGCCGCCAGCACCGCGGCCAGCATCACGCCCGCGAAAATCCCCGGTAGAAGTTGTATCGAGATTATCGGCAAGGCCTGTTCGGCGTCGGCTAAGGTAACGAATAATGCCCGGCAGGCCAGGCCGAGAAATACCGCGCCCGTGAAAACCAGTGTTCCCCAAACCATGGCGATCGGCGCTCCCCGTTTCAGCGACTTCTGATCCTTGGCCGCCATATAACGAATCAGAACATGCGGCTGGCCGGGGTAACCGAGCCCGATACCGAGCTGTCCTATGACGAATCCCAAACCCATTATCCCTGCTTTCCCCGCAGCCGGAGTCATCAAAAGCGGCGAACCGGATTCCACGTCGAGCTGCGCCAAGCGCGCGAACATCGGGCCTAACCCTCCGAGGTGATAAATTACGATAATCGGCATGACCGCCAGCGCGGTTACCATGAGCAGCCCCTGCACAAGGTCGGTCCAGGCCACCGCGCGAAATCCCCCGGAGATGGTGTAGACCAGCACTATTGACGCTCCAATCAATACGCTCAGCACGTACGATGTCCCGAATACGGCCGAAAACGCCTTCCCTGCCGCGTTGAACTGGGCGGCAACATACGTGGTCATCATTACGGAGATTATTACCACAGATATAATTCTGATCGTTCTCCCGCGATCGCTGAATCGTTCGGCCAGGATATCGGGGATGGTCATCGACTCGCTTTTGGCCGAATATTTCTGTATCCGTTTGGCCATGACGAACCAGTTGAAGACGTAACCCATCATGCAGCCCGGGATCACCCAGATCGCCCCCAGCCCGCTGTTGAACGCCTCGCCTACCAGGCCCAGCGTAACCCAGCCCGATTCCGACGAGGCCGAGGCTGATATCGACGAGACCCAGGCGCCGAGACTTTTGCCGGCGATCAGGTAGTCTTTCGACGTCTTGGTGGCGTATTTGGCCGACCACAGGCCGACGAATACTATGGCCAATGTATAAACCGAAAACGAAATCAACACAGACCACGACGCTTCCATCAAGGACCCTCCTTGCCGGTTGGCGGGCTATCCTCCCGAAGAGAAAATAAGATTTAGAATCGGATTTTTCAAGCGGCAGATGGCATACTTCTCGAACTCGATAATAAACAAGAAAGGCCGCCGAGGTGATTCGACGGCCTTTTAGATTTATTAATCCTCAATCTACATGATCGGCCCGGGCTCGTAATAAACGTCCCATTCCCAGTAGTTGTCTCCCGACTCCGCGTAAACGTGGTAGTGGTCGACGAAGAACGTGACATGCATGAGCCAGGTCGAATGAGCGGCGCCGTTAGGCGACCCGATATCCATGGTCGCGGATAGATCCATCGCCCCCGAAATAGGATGGGCCACCGTATCGGCCATGATCTCGTCGCGGTTAAAGACCAGATCGGTGACGTTGCCATCGTAGGCGTAGTCGAAATCGAGGGTTCCCTGATCCAGCACCAGACCCAGCCCGAAATCGGCCGCGCCGCTGGAATTGAGCGTTACCTGCTCCGATTGTATGCCGGTGATCAGCACGCCCTGGTCGAAGGTCATGTCGACATATCCCGAATCTTCGACAACGTCCAAACTCAGAGTCAGCCGATATTCTATCGACGTCGTGGTCGTGGAATCGGGAAACATCTGGCACCCCGACGCGTCCTCGAACTTGACCGAATCGATCAGCAGGAAGCTGTAGCCGGTCGAATCGGAAGAGGCATAAACCTCCCACCAGCAGGTTTCGGGATCGAAGATGACGCTGGACGAGTCGGCGGCTGTCGATTGCGGCGACTGGCCATCGAACGTGATATACGCCGAGGCCTCGTTGTAAACATAAAAGAGCGAGTCGACGTATCCCTCGGTCATGGCCCTGGCCTGAACATAATTGGGATCGTTGGGATCACCCTCTGTTTTGGTCGTGTCGGTGGCGCTGTCGCCGCAGGCCATTATGGCCGCGAATGCAAGCAACGTCGCAAATACCGACAAATACGATTTCTTCTTCATATTTTCCCCCTCGAGAATATTCGTTATCCTTGATTATTATCGGAAATCGATCGTCGGATCTTAATCCTAAAAAAGACCCCCCCGACTCTGAGAAATACGCGATAAGCGTAAATATATCAAATATTTACATTTAAGTCCAATATTCCGGAAATACCCACTGCACACCCGCCCCT
>CAZDAH010000013.1:8358-20110 GCA_964503405.1 uncultured Ignavibacteria bacterium | reverse complement strand
CGCCGTGCTCCTGCTCCATTCCCTGTTCCTGCTTTGACGGCGCTACTCCTTTTAATTTTTCCAGCTCTCCTTGCAGCGAATCTGCCTTCGCCGTCATGACCTCGGCCTCGCGCACTCCGGCTCCGTGGGCGAAGACCATCTCTCCCCCGAGATATCCGCCGTAACCCACTATTGCCGACCCTATAAGGGCCATGAAAAAGCCGATCCATCGGAAGCGATCATAGATCCTTTCTCTGACAGCCAGACGAAAGATTACCATGACTAATATTACGCCGAGAAAGACGAATCCGAGCAGCTCGTGCGTCTCCAGGATTTCGTGGGCAGCCTCGGGATGCCAAACCGATTCCTCGGCCAGCCAACCGGTAAGGACAGCGAAGATCGCTCCGATGCCCGCGAACACAGAGATGATATTTGCGGCCTGAATGAAAGATCGCCTCGAAGATAGGATTCCGATGAGGTCACAGACCGCTACTACGATGATGAGCGCGATGGGAAAGTGGACTATCACAGGATGAAGGTTAGGCATTATGAGCCTCCTCGATTCTAAGTTTGGGTAAACACCATTGATTTATAATTAAAAGGACAAAGAGTCTCGTAGTCAATGCCGTTTATGGGTCACATAACGATCACGACGCCCTCGGAGTTGCCGCGGCTGTTTTCTTTTCGCGTTTAATCTGCCAGAGCCTCCAGTAGGTATAGATCACGGGGATAATCTCGAGTGTCAGAAATGTCGAACTGATCAGCCCGCCGACCATTGGCGCGGCGATGCGTTTCATTACGTCGGCGCCGGTTCCAGTCGCCCATAGCAGAGGCACCAGACCGATAAACGTGGTGGAAACCGTCATCAGCTTTGGCCGTACGCGCATCACCGTTCCCTCCATGTGGGCCCAGATGATGTCGTTCAAATCTCGTATTTTTCCGGCTTTTCTGCGCCGCTCATAAGCGTGGTCGAGATACAATATCATCACGATGCCGGTCTCCGCCGCCAGGCCCACCAGGGCGATTATGCCCACCAGGGTGGCCGTAGAGTAGTTATAACCGAGAAAATACATCAGCCAGATCGAGCCGACCAGGGCAAATGGAACCGAAGCCAGTACGATCAGCGTCTCCGTGAAGTTGCGGAAATTAAGATAGAGCAGGATGATGACGATGATGAATGTGATCGGAACGACCACTTTCATCCTTTTGGCCATAACCTCCATCAATTCATACTGTCCGGTCCATTTGAGATAATAGCCGGCCGGCACATCGATTTCATTCTTGACTACCTCTTTGGCTTCTCTAACGTATCCGCCGATGTCCCGTTTATTCTGATCCATGTCGACATATACGTAGCCCACGAGCAAACCATTCTCATCTCGAATCATGGGCGGGCCGCTGGCAACCTTAATCTCAGCCAACTGCCCGAGCGGAATTCCGGGGTAGCCTCCGGGGAATGGGAATTGACCTTCCCGGCCATTCATTCCCGAAGACATCTGATTCTGGCGCATTCCCGACTGCATCGAGCCGGCATCCATTTGATCCATGGCGCCGGGGAACGGCCCGCCCGGGCCGGAGCCGCTCATGTTGTCGTTCATCCGGGCAGTTTCCATAGATTTCTTCCACGCCATCAAATCGACCAGCGGATCTAAAGAGGCCAGCATCGGGGGTTCAATCTCGACCGGAGCCGCTCCCATCTGCATAGTACCGGAAGCTCCGTTGCCCCCGCTTGCCGGCAGCGGTATCAGCACGTCGCGCAGCCTATCGATGTTATCCCTCAGATCACGCGGGTATCGGATATTGACGGTGAATCGGTTGCGGCCCTCGATGGTCATTTCGATGGGCATGCCTCCAATCGCGGTCTCGATCACGTCCTGCACGTCGCGGACGGTTAAGCCATAACGGGCGATGGCCTCGCGGTCGGGGATAATATCGATATAAAAGCCGCCGGTATTGCGATCGGAGAATACGGAGCGAGTCCCCGAGATTTTTGACAGCGACTGCTCCAGTTCCATTCCGATACGCTCGATTTCGTTTAAGTCATTGCCGAACACTTTCACTCCGATGGGGGTGCGAATTCCTGTTGAAAGCATGTCGATGCGAGTCTTGATCGGCATGGTCCAGGCATTTGTCCAGCCGGGCATCTGCATTGCCGAGTCGAATTCCGCCACCAGCTCTTTCCAGGTTATAGTTCGCTTGTCGGGCCATATCCAGCGCAGGGGCGTCCTGATGAATTCAGGAGACCAGCCGCTGTACCATCTCTCCTGGGGGATCTTTCGCCACTCATCGACCGGCTTAAGGCGCACCATTGTTTCCAACATCGATAGCGGCGCCGGATCGGTCGGAGTCTCCATCCTTCCGGCTTTGCCGTAGACGGTGATAACTTCGGGGAATGATTTGATAACCCGATCCTGATACTGCATATATTGCTTGGCCGCTTCAATCGAGATATTAGGGAAGGTCGTGGGCATGTAGAGAATGTCGCCTTCGTTGAGCGGCGGCATGAACTCCGAGCCTATTTTCGGAATCATGGGTATTGCCGAGAGGATTGCCATGACACCGATCATGATCGTGGTTTTGGGATTTCGCAGGGCCACAAAAACGAATGGTTTATACAGTTTGATGATCCTGCGGGAAATCGGATGCCTGGCCTCAGAATGGAATTTTCCCTTGAGAAAAGTCGTCATAAGGGCCGGAGCGAGAGTGATCGCAGTCAGCGCGCCGAAAAACATGGCAAACGTTTTGGTGTATGCCAGCGGCTTGAAAAGCCGTCCGCCCTGGCCGGTCAGCGCGAATATCGGCAGGAAGGCAACCGTAATGATCAGCAGCGAATAGAAAATCGATGGCCCGACTTCCTTGGCCGCGGCAATGATCACCTCCGTTCGGTTGACTCCCTGAGGGGCCTTCTCCAGCCGTTTGTGAGCGTTTTCCACAAGTACGATGGCGGCGTCGACCATGGCTCCGACGGCGATGGCGATGCCGCCGAGGCTCATGATATTCGAATTGATGCCCAGCGCGTACATCGGCACGAAAGACAGCCCGACCGCAACGGGCAGCGTCAATATAGGCACCATCGCGCTGCGAAAGTGCAGCAGGAAAATCATAATGATTACGGCGACAACGATGCCCTCTTCCAGCAGTGTGTTCTTGAGCGTTTCGATGGAACGGTTGATCAGGTCGCTGCGATCATAGATTATCTTCAATTCCACGCCTGCCGGAAACGAAGGCTTTAATTCCTCGATTTTCTGTTTTACCCGCTCGATAACCGCCAGGGCGTTCTCATTATAGCGCATGACAACCGTGGCCCCGACAGCCTCGCCGATGCCGTCTAGTTCTCCCACGCCCCTGCGAATTTCCGGACCGAAGCTCACGGATGCCACGTTGTCAAGCAGTATCGGGGTACCGGTGGGTCCGGCACCCAGGCTTATCTGTCGAATGTCGTTGAGATTCTGAATATAACCCCGGCCGCGAACAAAATACTCGCGTTCCGACAACTCCACGACCCGGCCGCCAACGTCGGCATTGCTCTGCCTGACGGCGCGGGCGACATCGCCGATGGACAGGCCATAGGCGCGCAGTTTATCGGGATCGACCTCCACCTGATACTGCTTTTGATAACCGCCTACACTGGCGACCTCGGCCACGCCGGGAACGGAGGCGATTACGTATCGCAGGCTGAAGTCCTGAAAGGTGCGTAAATCAGCCAGATCATGCCTGCCCGTAGTATCGATTAAAGCGTACTGGAAAACCCATCCGACCGACGAGGCATCGGGTCCGATGGTCGGCGTAACTCCAGTTGGAAGTTTGCCTTCGAACTGCTTCATATACTCCAGCACCCGGCTGCGAGCCCAATAGATATCGGTTCCCTCGTCGAAGATGACATATACGAACGACATGCCGAACATCGAGTATCCTCGGACCGCCGATACTCCCGGGGCCGCCAGCAGGGAGGTGACGATGGGGTAGGTTACCTGGTCCTCGACCAGGTCCGGACTGCGTCCCATCCATTCCGAGAAAATGATTACCTGAACATCGGAAAGATCCGGAATGGCGTCCAGCGGAATATTTGAAATCGAATACCAGGCAAAGGCGATGGCGAAAACCGTCCCTATGAAAACCATGGTCCGATTTCGAGCGCAAGAATCAATGATGGTCTTTATCATGATTGCTTACTCACTTTCCATGGCCCGCATGGGTATCGGCGGTCAGGCCTCCCATCCCGGAGATGGCGGCCTGCAGGCGACTCTCCGAGTCGATGAGAAAGTTGGCGCTGGTGACAACTATTTCACCCTCGTTCAGTCCAGATAAGACTTCTACAAAATCATCGCTTCCGCGGCCCGTCGTAATCGATCGCGGCTCGAAATGAGTGCGGTCATGGATGACGAAGGCATAGTCGATATCGCCGCCGTCCATAACTGCGTCCCGAGGGATGGTCAATACGCCCCCTTGTGCGTCGGACACACGGACGTCGACATACATACCAGGGCGGAGTTTCATTTCCGGATTCTTGAACTCCAGGCGCACTTTGAGCGTGCGGGTCTCCTGCGAAAACGTGGGGTAAATGAAACTGACGGTTCCCTGGAATCGCTGGCCGGGGAATGCCGCCAAAGTCATGACCGCTTTCTGGCCTATCCGAACGCTTGCCAGATCGGATTCGTAGACATCGGCCAGAACCCAGACCCTGCTCAAATCCGCTATTGTATAAAGAGTTTGATCAGGCCCGACGAATTTCCCGGGGAAAACGGACTTCTCAAGGATAACGCCGTCGAACGGGCTTTCTAGCAACAGCTCTGCCATGGCTTCCTCTGTCGCCTCAAGGCGTTCGATTCCTGCGTCGGGCACTCCCAAAAGCGCAAGCCGATCGCGGGCAGCGTCCAGTATTTGCCGGCGTACGCCAGTCAATAGCGAATCGGACGATTGGCGGCGATCTGCCTGTAACGCCACCAGGAAATCCTGCTGAGCCTGGTATAAATCCTGGCTGTAAACCGTCAATAATCGCTGTCCCGCCGTCACGTCCTGCCCGGTCCTGTCGACAAACAGCTTCTGTACCCAGCCGCTGGTTCTGATATTAAGATTCGAAACACGACTCTCATCCGGAGTAATGTACCCGACCAGACGAGTTTCATCGGAAAGAACACGGCTTTCTACAGGACCGCTGCGAACGCCGATTAGCTGCAATCGTTGAGGCTGAATTGACACCGGCACCAATCCTGGTACCGGCGCCGGCCCAAGATCCGAACCGTGTTCCTCGTGGGACCGGCCGCGAATGGTCTTCACTGGAGTCAGGTCCATACCGCATGCGGGACAATCGCCCGGCTTGTCGGTGACAAGAGCGGGGTGCACCTTGCACGTGAATTTCATGCCTGGTTCGAATTCCTCCAGGAACATGCCGCATTCCGGGCACTTCCCCGCTGAGTCAGCCGCCACATCCGGATCCATGGGGCAGTAGTATTGACCCGGTTCCGCAATGGATTCCCCGCTGCGGCCGCCGCCTTTTTCGTCTTGATGTTCAGATTTCGACAAGCTGCCGGCATCCATTTTTGCTTCCATCGGCACAAGATCCATGCCGCACTCGGGACATTCGCCCGGTTGATCAGATGCTATCTGAGGATGCATCGGACATGTATATTTCATATCCGGCTCGTATTTTTCCAGAAACATGCCGCACTTGGGGCATTTCCCGGCGGAGTCGGATACAACCTCTTGATGCATGGGACAGTAGTATTGGCCCGGCTTCGCGGTGAACTCCTGGCCCCGACTCCCCGCTTTCCCGCTGTCTTGTTCAGGTGTCGCTATTTTTTCAGCAGGGGGCTTTTTGTCTATCGGAACCAGGCTCATGCCGCAAATCGGGCAATCGCCGGGCTGGCTGCTGATATAGGTGGGATGCATCGGACAATGGTACTGAGTGTCGCCTCCGCTGTCGCTTGCCCAGGGGGTGGCGCCGAAAGACGACAAGATCATGCTGAGAGCGAAAAGCGTCATGGCCCCCAACAGAATCCAGCGCACTATTGCCATAGTATGCGTTAATGGAGGGGCTTCTTCCTCGCCTTCCGGCATCGGTTCGTGATCGGCCGGATCGTATTTATCAATGAGATCAGTCATTTTGATATCCTCTATTTTTCTTGTTCAAAGTCTTCTGTTTCCCGGTCCCACCTGGTCGTTCCTTCCGCAAAGCGCTCTATCTCGACAAAGGTCCGCGCCAGATCGTAAGCCACCTGATTGGACGTAAGGCGATCGCGATAGAGCGCCAGGCCAAAAGAGGACAGCAAGGCGAAAGTCGTGCGATTGGCGGCATAACCGGCAAGAGCGGAACGAAAAG
Source organism: uncultured Ignavibacteria bacterium (assembly GCA_964503405.1). Lineage (GTDB taxonomy): Bacteria > Zixibacteria > MSB-5A5 > UBA10806 > UBA10806 > JAZGHS01. The sequence continues at coordinate 13,812 of CAZDAH010000013.1, read as the reverse complement.
CGTCTTCCGTCGCTGGTATTATTCGATCCCGATAGGAGTCGAGCGTTTGCGACAGGCGGCGCGCCCTCTGGTAGAGAGTCAGTAGCTCGGCTCGCGTGTCGCGACGCAACTGAGCGAACTCCGATTCGGCGCTTCGACCCATCCATTCCATCGACCGGGCCATAGACCGCTGTTTACCGATTGAGAAGATCGGCAAAGATATAGTAGCTTGAAAATTTACCATATCATCGCGATTCTCGCTCATGCCGCCGGCGCCAATATTGACGCCGCTGCGGAATCCATAGGAGGCTCCCAGCTCCAGCATCGGCCAGGCCATGCGTCTCGAAGAACGAGCGGAAAATTCATAACCCTCAGCCTTTTCGTTCAATCGCAAAAGAGGCGGGTAGATTCTCTCGGCGACAGCGATCCAGTTATCGGCACTGGCCGGCAGGGATGGCATCGGGGGTGCGACCAATGACGGCAACGGCGCTTCAGGTTCCGCGCCTCGCAAGCTGTTGAGTCGATTAACAGCTGAGGTGATCTCCTGCTCGGTAGAAAGTATGGCTATTTCCAGCCGCCAGATATCGGCTTGTGCTCCCAAAACTTCGTCCTGGCCGGCCTGGTTGACCCGCAATTTGGCGGTGCTGGTGGCAAATACCTGTTCGAGGATTTCATGTTGCCGCTTCAGTTCGACCATATTTTGCCGCAGGAAATAAACTTCAAAGAACGCTGACTTGGCGGCGGCGACCAGATCGATCTCGGTCTCCCTGCGCTCCTGGAACGCGGCCCTTGCTTCAGCCCGGGCAGCCTTTTTTTCAAGTCCTTTATAGCCGGAATAAGGAATGTTTTGGCTCAACCCGATCATCCTCATGGTCATGGGGTCCATCTCGAAATCGAAATTCGTGGGCACGTTCTGAGCGCCCAGCATGAGCATGGGATCGTCCCAGACTCCCTCTGCCGAGACTCGGCGTTCGGCGGCTTCCTGCATGAAACGCGCGGCCGCCGCCCGATCGTTGTTGCCGACGACCTGCAGAATGACCTGATCGATGGTCAGGCTTTCCATTCCGTCAAACCATGTCTCCGCATAATCAGACGGAGCGGCCGGCGGCGTATCGGCAATTCGAACCGCGTCCTTCTCTACCACAATCACCGGCGCTGAATTGTCCGAAACTGCCTGACCAAATACCGGGCCGGCTATGGCCGAGACAAGAACGATTAGGTTTTTTCTACTCCACACAGTTGCTTCCTCATACAATAAGTTGAACACACGGCTTATAGCCGTTTGATTTTTCTCGACTTATGGTATGAAGATCAACAGATTAATGGGGCGTTTACGCGGCTCTCTATAAATGGCGGGGATAATGAATCTGATTCGATTGAATCGACGATATGATCGAAGGCAGTGAATATCTCGTAAGTTGTGGCGAATTCGAGATCGATTTTCGGCCTGATATTGTCGGTCTCGCTTACCGCGGTCTCCGAGGCCGGCTGAACGGGGAGGGGAGCCTGTTCCATAGTTCCGCATTGACAGCAGGCGCCTCGCTCGAACGAATTCTCGACAGTTTCTTCAGGATGGCAGCAACAGCCGTCCATGGAGCACGTCTGCTGCACGGCCGTTGGCCCGGCCAGCAGCATCACGCTCAGGGCCGCCGCCAATATCGATTTGGTCGTAGTCTCGATCATCATTCCTTAATACCGATAATTCCCGGTCTCGGTTCCATTTTAATCTATATTATTATTATCGGCTGGCAAGCGGTTATTCGTCAGTTTATTGAAGATCTAAACTTCCGAAAATCGCTCCGGCCTGCAACCTGTTGAATAGCTGTCTATTACGCCTATCGATCCGTCTGATTGGGCGGAATATATTCGCTTGTCGCCTCTACCATGCGACCGTCGCGGTAAACGAATACCACGAACGTTTTTCCTCCTTCAAGAAGTTCGCTGGCCTTCTCCTTAATATTGATATATCCCTTAACGGGGTCATTGGAGGCATAAACATATTTCTTGAATCCGAGCCGGTAGATCATCGCCGGTCCCACGATTGTTCGTCCGGGTAGGCCGTCGAAGAGCACGAAATCATATTTATTCAAGTCGATTTCGGATTTCCCCATATCGACTATTATCTCGGCGACAAGCTGCTGGGTCTCGCGATACTTCAAAGAGGTAACGCTAATGGCTCCGACGCTGGCTCCCAGGTAGGCGGTCAGGACAATCACCGCCGACATTCGCAGCAGCGATTTAGTATCGGGAAAGCTCAATACTTTATCCATCAGGTATCCCGCCATCACCGCCAGCCCCAGGGAGACTATATATATGTTCCTCGGGCCGACTTTGTAATTCAGGGGAATAATCGGGAGCGTGCCAATGAAAACGAATAGCAGGAAAAACCGGACCTGCTTTGTCGATTTTGAGTAGAGCCAGATGGAGAATGGCAAAAATCCGAATATGGCCGCGTAACTGGCAAACCGCCACAAGTAATATACCGGTTCGGGCAAGTTTGAGGCCAGAGCCTGAAAATACGGGTGAGCCGGCGAGGGGATCACAAACCAGCCCATATACTCGAAGAGCACCCGGATCATATGCCATCCGAGATAATAGTAGGTTTCCGTTATTCCCGGACGTTCGATGACGGCGGTTCTGATAGAGAAATATATTAACAACTCGATAAGGCCGGTCAGAGCCACCTGTCTGGTGATTCGCGTCCTCGTTTCCTTTTCTGTAAAAAGCAGCGCGAACGCGCCGAAAATCAGCGGGGCCGCCACGAAATCCTCCACTATAAAAAGACCGGTCAGCGAAATCGCGGCAAACAGTAAATATGATTTTCCCGATTCTGTCATGATATAATCGTGCAAGCACCAAAGCCCGAGTATATAGGCGATCACCGCGAATTCCCTGATTGTGCCGTAGAGCCACAACACCGCCTCGTAATGCTGAAAATATGCGGCGAAAAATAGGGCGGCAATCAGGGATTTACTTTCTCCGAATCCCAGTTTGTTCAAAAGTCTATAGAAGAGAACCGAAATGAACGCGTGCAGAATGACATTCAGCAGGTAGTAGAACCACGCCGCATCCCCGAAAATCAGATATCGGCCATACAGTAAAATATTGGTTAACGGGCGGAACCGTCCGGCGTTTTCCATGGAAAAAAAATCTCTCGATGAGAAACCGTCGCGTAACAGGCTCAAGACGATCCAATCGTCTGTGTGGAAATCATTTAACAGGCAGCCCAGATAGGCGCCGACCGCCAGCAGGATGATGATAATCTCGTTTTTAGATAATTTCAGAATCTTCAACTTGAAAACCGCCCGGCTCGATAGTATAACAGTCGGGGTCAATTTAACATTTTCGGGGAGGGATTCAATGAAAAAGATTGTCAGGACCGATAAGGCTCCCGAGGCGATCGGACCGTATAACCAGGCAGTGGCCGAAACGAAATCCGGTCTCGTATTTACCGCGGGCCAGATTCCCCTCGATCCCGCTACCGGCGCCGTGGTGGATGGCGGTTTTGCAGAGCAGACGCACCGGGTATTTAAGAATCTCGAAGCTGTCCTGGAAGCTGCCGGCAGCGGATTCCTCAAGGTGCTGAAGGCTACTGTATTTCTGAAAGATATGGGCGATTTTGCGACGTTTAATCAGGTCTATTCCGAGTACTTCAAGGAGGATTACCCCGCGCGATCCGCCGTGCAGGTCGCTCGATTGCCGAAAGATGTGCTTATCGAAATCGAGATGATCGCTCATCTTTGAACCGGACGAATGCGATTAGTATTGACGGCGGCTTGATTGAATGCTATAAAGCCGAAGACTTCGAGCGGCCGCCCTTTGGGCCGGGAACCGTGCGTGGGTGAATAACATGATTATTTCGCAGCAAAAACCGCTTGGCCGCAGCTTGGCAAACTCCCGATCTTCCATTTTCACAGGGACTTCCGCGCCGGCGAAATCAGCAGTGCTGGCCCTGCTTATTCTGTCGTTTACGAGTCCCGATCCCTCGGCGGCTCCTGGGGAAACCGCCCTGGAGTTCCTGAATATACCGATCGGAGCCAGGGAAGCCTCGCTGGGCCACGGCGGTTTCGCAGGCATCGAAGGGCCCCAGGCCATGTTCTACAATCCATCGCTCCTCGGAAACGAAATCGCCGGTTTCGCCTCCTATCAAAGCCTGCTGCTCGATTCCCGTTCCGAGGCAGTTGCCGTCGCTCTGCCAATCGATGACATCATTTCGACGGGGCTCGGTATTTATATGTTTCAACCGGGTGTTATCGAAGGGTATGATTCGGACAACAATCGTATCGGAAACTTAAAATCCGGCGATTATCTGATCAGACTTTCACTCGCCCGGCGGGGCGATGTTTCATACGGATTGTCATTCTCATTATACGGACAGCGTTTGGACGACCAGTTAGGGCAGGGAGTCGGCATTGGATTCGGTCTCTCCCGCGAATTCGCCTACGGCCGTCTGGCGCTTACAGCCGACAATTTCGGACCCGATTTCAAGATCGGCACAGGGGCAGCGCCTCTGCCCCAGCGATATTCTGTCTCGGCCTGGGCGCCCTTGAGAGAATATCGGATAAACGTTTCCCTCGATCTATCATATAAGCCGTATATCGGGTTCAAACCCTCGGGGGGGATCGAGTATTCCCCGGTCTCGGGATTCGCGCTGAGGGCCGGCAGCAACAGAGACACGCCGGTCGCCTTTGGAGTTGGTTTGCATTTGGGGAATATTGGTCTTGACTATACATATTTCCCCTCGGGGACATTCGGTGACCGTCATATAATCAGTTTTTCCGCCACGAAATAGACTATCAATCTTGACTTGAAGACCTTGGTTTATTATGTTTGGGGCGCACTATAAACGGAACAGGAGGCTTGATGAAAAAAGCTATTTCGTTTGTCATCATTTTGGCCATGTTCGGATCGGCGTCGGCCCTGACCGATATTTCGGTTGGCGCATTCGGCGGGCTTAATATCCCTCTGGTTCAGGACGACACCAAATCGGGCAACGGTTTCGGCTTGAAGGCCAAGGTTTCTCCAGTGCCGATGATCGCCGGAACCGCTTTCTTCGAGAGCCGCAGTTTCGGCGATCCCGAACTGACTATTTTCGGCCAGACCATGACCAGCGACGGCGGCAAAGTGACTTCTTTCGGGGTCGAGGTCATGATCGGCAATGTGGGAGGATGAACCGGACCCCATTTATACTGGACTGTCGGACTGAGCAGCTACAAATGGACGCGAGACAACCAGGATGACTTTTCCAAGGTCGGATATCACCTCGGCCCCGGCTTCGAGTTTGTCTTCCCGGCCAGTATCGGCGTGGAAATCAGGGGCAAATTCGAGATCGTCCCCATCGACGGCGGCGGGTCGCGTAAGAACGCCCTGGTATTCGTCGGTGCCAATTTCCACTTCGGTCTTCCTGCGGGAGGTATGTGATGAGCAAGCGCCCTACCCTAATCGCGGCCGTTCTGCTATTTGTTTTTCTCGCCG
>CAZDAH010000013.1:6698-8348 GCA_964503405.1 uncultured Ignavibacteria bacterium | reverse complement strand
AGTCGATCTCACAACCAATGAGGATTATAACGACAACAAGGACAAGATCAAATCGGTCGATCAGGTCACCGTCGTCGGCTGGTTGATCAATATGCAGCAGGCCGATAATTCGGCTGAAATCTGGCTCTCCGACGTCGGAACGTTTGCCTCGGAAGCCGAGGTCCGGGCCAACGCCACCCGCGTGTTTGTCTCGCCGGTCATCCCCGGGAGCGACTCGGTGTTTATAGACTGGTCCGACGGCTTAAATCACGTGGAGAATCTCCCAGCTCTCAAGGACGCGGCTGAGGTCGGCCATTTCTGGCTCTATGGCCTTGCCGACAGCGCTCCTTTCAATGTCGGGTTCAGAATCGGGCTGATTATTGTGCTCACGGCCGGATTGTAGCAGGATTTTCGTTAAATAATGGTTTATTCGCAGGGGTCGCGTTTTCCGGCCCCTTTGTTTTTGGCGACATTTGCGGCAATTCAAATCCCCCGGGATTCGATAATCGGGTCGTCTAAGTCGACCCATGGTCGTCTGTTCTGTATCGGATTCGGGTCGATCTGAGATCGACCCCTATGGAATGAGGTTATTTCGGGGGAGCATTCGATTATTTTTGTGCGGTCATATTCAGACCTGCACGGAATCTTGCGGGGGTCAGCCTTGGCTGACCGCCCGGTATCATTAATCAATTCCAAAAAGCCAAGAATTGAAGGTTTATTACCCGATCTTCTTGACCATCACCGCTTCCATGTAAGCCGGGGCGCCCTTGGGATGCTGATTCTGATAGACTTCGCGCAGTTCATAGCCGCCTCGCTCCCAGTAGCTGACCAGTCCGTGCTCCATGATGGTGCGAAGGAGGATATAAGCGTGCTTTCCCTCGCTTCGGGCGAATTTCTCGAACTCCTTGAGCACGGCGCGGGCCACGCCGAGGTGACGATAAGCCGGCAGAACGCTCAGGTTGGAAAGCTCGTAATAGGGATTCTCTTTGGTTAAGTGCTTTAAGTCGCTTTTGGAATCCATCTGGAATATCCCGATCATCTTACCGATCTGCAGGGCCACGAAAAATCGGCTGCCCCGTTCCATCATCAGGCCGATATCCTCGCCGTTGATATGCGGAATGGGAAACGGCGATATTCCCCGCAACGGCGTGTTATTGCGATGCGCTTCCCGCATTATGTAGGCGATATTGGCAACATCGTCGAGGGTAGCCGGCTCCACGGTGGTGGTTGGCATGAGATATCGCCGCATGTTAACCCCGCGCAGATCGCGGGGGTATTTGTCCCCGTCGAGTTTCTGAATCTCGTCGACATAAGGCAATCCTTCGAGGTGTGCGGTCCAATCTTCGCCCAGCACCATCGAATCGGCTATTTTCTGCAGCCGCTCTTCCTGCCCGTCCCACCTCTTCTGCAGGCGCTCAATACTGTTCTTATCCAAAAACATCAAATCATCCTCCCGAAAACCGATTTTCAAGTATAATCAATATAACGGTAGATAGACTTGACGGGCAATATTTTTCGAAAAAAACAAACGCAGACGATAATCGAGTGCGCTGCAGGCTTCTTGGTAAGGATTCCTATTCCACCCAATCGACTATGAAAATATTGGTCTCCCGCGGTTTGGCGTTGTTTCTATTGGAGGCGAACACCAGCTTAGAACCGTCGTAGGAAAAC
>CAZDAH010000013.1:2271-6688 GCA_964503405.1 uncultured Ignavibacteria bacterium | reverse complement strand
GGCGGCGAACGCCAGCCCGAACAGCACCGACCCCTCCAACACGATGCCCAGGAGGCGTCGAACTCGCCGCTGTAGGTCACCCGCTGGAGATTCTTTCCATCGGTATCGATAAGATAAAGTTCGAAATTGTGATCCCGGGGATTATCGAGATCGGAGGAAAAGATGATCATTTCCCCGGATGGATGATAGTAGGGCGCGAAATTGGCGGCGCCATTGTCGGTAATTTGCTCACGATCGGTTCCGTCGATATTGATGGTGAAAATCTCCATGCGCGAGGGTTTGACCAGATTTCGGGCCAGCAAATCCTTGTATTCGTTTTTTTGTTCGTCATTTTCGAATCGCTGGGCCCTGAATACCAGCTTCCTGCCGTCGGGTGAGAAAAAAGCGCCGCCGTCGTAACCCTCGTATTCGGTTACTCGACGTACATCGCTGCCGTCGCTTTTCATGACATAAATTTCAAGGTCGCCGTCCCGCGTGGATGTGAAGGCGATCATGCTGCCGTCGCGCGAAAACACGGCTTCTGCGTCATAACCGGGAGAAGCCGACAGCACACTCAGATTGGATCCGTCGGGATCCGCGTAATAAATATCGTAACCGGGATAAATCGCCCAGACATAACCCTCCGCCATCGACGGCCGCGGCGGGCAGAGAGTATCGGCATTAAATGTCGAGGCGTAGATGATTCGGCTATCTATCGGATGAAGGAATGGGCAGGTGGTTCGTCCCAGGCCGTTGGAGAGCAGCCTGGCGCCGCCGCTTCCGACATTCATATCGAATATCTGGTCGCATTGAAAACCGTCGCGGGTCGATTGAAATATCAGCCTCTTATCATCGCCGGAAAAATAAGCCTCAGCGTTCTCCCCGCCGAACGTCAGCTGCCGCATATTTTCAAAATGCGTTTCCCTCGGATTTATCAATTCCTGGGCCGATGCCGTCAAAGATGTCAGGGCTATTGCGGCCGCCATCATTTCTCTTGTCATTTGAAGACCCCTTTCCAGGAAATAACGACCAATCTTATTCGAACCGACTGTGACATAATAAACGAATATGAGGCGGACGCAACATTTTTCCCACATGAGATCAGGCGAGAGTTTACGCGCGGGTGTCCAACTCGACAACCTTATTCGGGAATAAAAAAGGGGCCTGAAAACAGACCCCGTATACTACAAATCGGCTGAAATCCTATCGGGTATGACGATGTGTCCAACAGAATTTGGACTTGCCCCAGGAGTAGTTCTTGCAGCGCTTCTTGTCCTTTGTCCAACCAGCGCAACGTGATTTGCGAGCCATTTTTCCTCCTTGAATTAGTGTTATCAATAACTTGTATCGGGTATAGCTGTGTATATATTACCCCGGCAAAACCGCCGCGCGAATAGACCGTTCAATTTTGGAACACCGTCGAAACATCGCATACGACGCCTGAGCCGCGCAAAATCGCTCGCGATTCACACGCTCATGAGTTCTCTTTTCGCCGCGGGCGAAGGTTATGATTCGATTCGACAAGTGATACGCCAAATCAGGTTGACGACAGCGGGATACCTCTGGTACCCTTGCGCTGGCTGTAGAGAGCGGTTTGTTCCGGATCAACCAGAGGCAGTTTGATCACGATAGTGTTTCCGCCGGACTTATTGGACGACAAGTCGATCAATCCGTTGTGAGCCGACACTATGCCGTAAACCATGGACATGCCCAGGCCCCTGCCCGAGCCCTTTTTTGTCGTGAAAAACGGCTCGAACATCTTGCCGCCGATCATATCGTTTATGCCCGCCCCATTATCGGATATTTCCAGCACGGCGTGGTTGAGTTCGATCCTGGTCTCGATAATAATCTCACCCGGGTCATTCAGGGATTCCAAGCTGTTGATGATCAGTTCCTTGATCATGATCTTCAAATTGGCCGCGCTGCCGTGGATCTGTCCCGATCCTACGATCTTGACGGCCACATCGATTTCCCCGTTTTCGGCGCGGAACCCGGCGATAGTCGATTCAAGTTCTCCCAGCGAATCGGTCACCAGCTGGGCGAGCTCAAACTGCTGAAAGTCGTCTCTTTTCTCTATCTCGGTAAAGAGGCTGAATCTTTGTTCCAGCCTGTCCAGATTTTCAATGCGCGAGTTGATATCATTAACAAGCCGGACGATAGCCGATTCCGCGGACTCGTCTTTCAGGTCGCTGAGATTGTCTCTAAGGGATTTGAGGACGCTGGTCAGGTTGTCCGAGACCCCCCTGGCGAGATTGGTCACAGCCTCAAGACGTTCCGCCCTAACGGTCTGTCTCTGGGCCGAACTGAGCTTATCGTAAGATCTTTTCAATCTGACGCACGTCTGGGCTCTGCTTATCGACGCCGCAAGAAAGCGTGTCAGCCTCTCGAGCCTGAATTTCAATTCCCGGGGGAACTCGTCGAACCCGATGACCCCCACGCTCAGGCATCCCAGCTGACGATTATCGAGCAGCAGAGGAATGATCAGGATCAGACAATCGTCCATGTCGGGCCGATATATATCCTTATTCGCTCCGATATGTTTATCCAGATCCCCGGCGCTCAATTCCTGGGACTGGCCCGACAACATCGCTATCTTATGCAGCGGCATCTCGTCGAGGTTATGGGTCTCCCCCACGGAGTCGTCGCCGATACCCTCTCCGGCCCATGTTTCGGCTCGAAGCACCAGGTTGACGCCGCCTTCGTCCATCGTGAATATGCGGCAGAATCTGATATTTTTTAATTCGGTCACACGCCTTGTAATCTTGCCCAGGGCGGTGGTCAGATCGGTCGAAGAATCGACGATCTCTACCGCCTCGACAATACCGCTGATTTCGGCCAGCTGCTTTTCGGTATCGACATTTGCCAGCCGTCCTTTCAAAGCTCGGGCCGCTCTGTTTGCGAATCGACTGTACAACTCCAAACGCTTATCGTCGATCTTCGTAGCAGATTTTTCCTCGATGTCGAGCAGACCCACGATGTCATTCCCCACGGTTAGAGGGGCGGCGATACGACGTTTATTTCCTGTTTTGTTTTCATTCCCGGCCGCCCGTGGAAGTCCGGTTTTACTCAGGCTGTAAATCCTCGGCTTGCGCTCCGCCATGGCCTGCAGGCGAAGATCCCCAGGCTCGAAATCGGTGATGTTTATCTTACCCGGCCTGTCGGCGGCGGGATATCGCCCAAAGGGTACTATTTCGCTCGATTCGCCGTCGCGCAGATAAACAACACAATCGTTCAGCCTTAATACACCGCATAGTTCCTGGGCCATGGCCTCGGCCAGGTCGCTGAGTTTTTCATGAGTATATCCCATGGCCAAAAGCCGCAATTCAACGTGACGATAGTTTTCCTCCATGAGTTCTTTGATGCTCTTTCTGTGAGCGCTGTATAATACTAAGGTGACCCAGATGACGAAGGGAATGGCCGCCTTAATGGTCAGGCCCAGCATGACTGACGATAGCCCGAAGATCGGCTCGCCTTCGTTAATTCCCATGACAATGGCCGCGACAACCACTCTCTCGCGTATTACCGGAGCATAAGAAACCGCGAATCCCAGATCCGTTGCCTCAGCGGGGATCAGTTTTCGTTCGCCCGTCAGGGCTCGCGATCCGAATGCGACCAGATGGCTGATGTCGACAAATACCTCGCCAACCGAAAAGACACGTCGATTCTGTTCATCCAACAGTATGATCGCCTCTATCTCGCTCATTAATGATGGCAAAAGGTAGAGATCTGACGCGAATTTGTCGTCGATGGAGAAATTCTCGTCCATGACTATGGACGCCCTGGCCGAGATCAACGAAATCAGCGGGTCCCATTTCCCCGCGAATTCCCTGCGCCGCGTTTCCTCGAGATCATAATTATAAATCATCACCGAACCGAATAGAAACGCCAGTGGAGCGAGAATTATGAGAATGAGAACAAATCCGGCCTTCCAGTCGATTCCATTTGGTTGTGAGCGAGAGTAGTCCATATTATTCCGTATCGAAAGACATATTCAACAATTATTTTCCGTCAATCCCTGAATTCCTATTCAAGCCCTTTCGATCAGCCAGACGGGCGTTGACTCCGATATTCTCTTTCACGAAAAGCCCGGTCTTTTCAGCCGGCGATCATAGAACACCCGCCTTTCACCGGCGGACACGTCATTGAACCCGCGAATCAGGCTGCCAGATGACGACATTCTCCCATCGATATCAAGGCGATTCAATTCGATCTTCCCGCGAATACTACCGTCAATATCGGTTCGAACCTATTTTTCATTAGATTGCGATCTCCTGTTTCGCTTCGCGATCGGCCATCACACGGACGAGCGCGTCAACCACGGCCGGGTCATATTGATTCGTCCTCGCTTTCAATATGGATGCCGCTGTAAACGATGATTTCGCGTTGCCGTACGGGCGGTTCGTGGTCATCGCGTCGAAAGAGTCGGCCACGGCCACTT
>CAZDAH010000013.1:0-2261 GCA_964503405.1 uncultured Ignavibacteria bacterium | reverse complement strand
ACTATCCTGCCGAAAATATGCGGGCTGCTTATCGACGCCGGGTACCCGGAACCGTCCAATCGCTCGTGATGCTGAGAAATAGCGGGATACGATCGGAACGGCACGCTCGACGTATTTCTGACTATTTGGTCGCCCCACTCCACATGCTTTTTCAGTATGGAAATCTCGTGCGAGCTCAAAGGGCCGGTTTTATTCAGTATTTCCTGCGGCACCCTGGATTTGCCCACATCGTGAAGCAACGCTCCCAAGGTCAACTCCAATAAGCCACTATTGACATTGAACCCAAGTTCGCTTCCGAGGGCCAGAGAGTAAGTGGCCACGTTGACGCTGTGAGTATGAGTAAAGTAGTCTTGCGGGAGCAAATCGATCAGTTTCTTATATGTAGACGGGTCGTGAGACGTGAAAGTTACGATTGTATCCAAGACCCTTGAGGCTCGTCTTATCAGGTCCGCGGTTTCCGGCGAAATCAGCAGCTGACGGGCAAGATAGGCCGACGTATTGTATACGATCAAAGCTTTCCGGGTTATGGGCACGTTTATGTCGGCCATTATATTGTCCAGGTTGCTTTCTATGTATTCGAAATATTCCCGCTCTTCCTGGTTCTTGAAATACAGATATTCCACATCTTGTTCCAGGAGGAAATGGAGAATCTCCCTGGAGAATTCCATGTTCGCTTGTCTGTACAGCGCTGGTCCGTTTGGGTCGGACATATACAGGTCGAAACCGGGTTTCTTGCCCAGCCTCAATATTTCAGGATTGATGGGGGTAAAGCCCTTGTAGCTCTCAATGTCCGTCATCTTAATATAAATCGGCCTTTTATAAGAAACCTTTTATACAGCAGGAGATTATAATTAATCAGGGATTTGCAAACAGCGAAATTAGTATAATGTAAATAATCTTTTACTTGAGGCTCTAATATCGGTTTTTAGACTGGAATTGACCGTGCTTATCCTCCTAAACGACGTCGGAACATGCGGTTATCAAAGTCCCAAAAAATGGGATAAAAAGGATAGCGCGATCTCAAAATCGGAATCGATTCGGGTCACTGAATTTGGCGGAAACTGGTGGATTTACAGAGGCTCTGAAAATTCAGAAGTGTCAGAATTTAGCGCGCTAATATGCAATCAGGGTCCTCTCGGCTCGGGTTCCGGCATGAAAATTAACTTGCCCAAAGATGATAGCGTCAGGATCGAGATGTACGACCAGGAAGGAAAAGCAGTCGACCAGCCGTATCGCCGACTATTCGCAGCCGGCGAATATAGAGTATTTTGGCAACCTCACGATATACCAAGCGGTGCATACCTCTGCAGGATTACGACATCGGACACGACCATAAGCTCTAAGTTCATTCTTATCAGGTGAGAAGAAGCGCAATTTCAGGGACTTAAGGCAATGAAGTTCTTTATAATAGTTTACCTGGCAATTTTCCTTAACTGCGCCGCCGGAGGGATCGAACAATCTCGGCGGAATGCCGAGGTTGGAAAACCGAGGTCAGGGCCTCTCTCCTTGGAGATCATAATCCGCGAAAAACCGAATTAGACCAATCCATTCGGGGCCACGTCAGAGCCAACCTTCACGGTGGCCTTATACGGATGCGTTCTGGTCAGGGTATTCAACGTAAAGGGGGAGGTTGTCGCGGAGTCCGATAACGGATTCCTGCCGGCGGGCGAATATTCGTTGCGGTTCAGCCTGCGGGATCAGCCGCCGGGCATCTATTTCTTCCAGATAATGACGATGGAGAGCATCGAGACGCGGATGTTCAGGCCGCCTTATTAGGATGCCTATTCTGAGCTGCGCTCTTTGATTTGGCCCCCTCATCCCCTATATTACGGCCATGACAGACTCTCACGCCCACCTCGATTTCCCGCAATTCGATAAAGACCGCGACGATATCATCGAATCCGGATTCGACGGCGGCCTGGAGGCCGTTGTCAATATCGGCGTCGATCTCGAGACATCTCGACGGTCGATCGCGCTGGCGGAGAAGTACGAGCGAATCTACGCAACTGTCGGGGTTCATCCTCACGATTCTGGCGAGGTTCCCGGGAATTATATCGAGCAGCTCGAATCGATGGCCGGGCATGTCAAGGTAGTGGCTATCGGCGAGATAGGACTCGATTATTATCGCGATCGTTCCCCAAGAGATAAGCAGCGCGAGGCGTTCGCAAAGCAACTGGCCCTGGCCAAAAAGCTCGATATGCCCGTGGTTGTTCATATTCGGGAGGCGATGGAGGATGCCCTGAAAATCATCAAAGATTCCG
>CAZDAH010000012.1:42228-42648 GCA_964503405.1 uncultured Ignavibacteria bacterium | reverse complement strand
TTTTTCAACGAATTCTCTTGTGCATTGTGCATCTATTTGCTAATATAGCCGAGGTTAAGTCCGATAATATTACGAGGTTACCTTTCGGGTCCTATGGGATCCTTAGGATAATCAAGCGTGATTTTGTGAGGGAGGGAAATGAAGCTGTTCAAATACGCCATAATAGCTCTGGCCGTCCTGGTTTTAATGTGGGCGGGATGCGCCAAGAAGCCGGCCACCATCAAAGGAAAAGTCACCAACGCCCAGGGGAAACCGCTCGGCGGCGCCGCCGTGTTCACCATACCCCAGCAGATGTCGGTGCTCTCGGATACGTCGGGGAATTTCACATTCGTCGATGTCCCTCCCGGGGAATACTCCCTGATGGCCAAGTTCGACAGCGATTCGACAGTCAAAATCATAGGGGAGATCGGTCCGGGCGCG
>CAZDAH010000012.1:31155-42218 GCA_964503405.1 uncultured Ignavibacteria bacterium | reverse complement strand
ACCGAAGCCGAAGCCGGATACTCCTCTGATCGATCCGATTGAGAAGAGCGGCGGCAAGGTGCTGCACCTCGGAACCTCGGAGTTTTTCAAGATATTCGAGGTGGAATCGTCCGACGGCCTGGTCTGGTCGCTCAAGAGCGAGAAGGAGACCAAGCTCAAATTCCAGGGGGGACTGCTGAGAGAAGGATATTTCGCCGGGCCATATCATAAATACTGGGAGACGGCAGCGCGAAAGCTCGAATACGACAACAAGGTCTGGATTTATATCCACGGTCCCGAGAAAGTGGTCGGCGACCGCCGCAATATCACCATAACCGTGCCGCTGGGGCTTCCGGCCAACGCCGAGATCGATTCGGTGGTGATCGAATACGGCCTGCCTAAATTCCCCGATGATTATACCGCGGGAACGGTGCAGCTGCGGCTGCTTGGATATACGGCGTCGGACATCGCCAACCTCATGGACTGGCACCCTCTGGATCACGACGAGAACGGGCTGATTAAAAAAGAGGTGATTACCCCGCGCGGGGCTAATCGAAAGCTCGAATATATCGTAATCGATGTCGATTCCGACGGCGACGCCTACTGGGACGCTTTGATCGTCAGGCCCATGGTCTTTTTCGATCTGCGTTAGGCATCGATATATAAGAATTCGGGAAACGTCGGATCAAAGAATCCGGCGTTTTCTTTCTACGATTCGTCCTTGATTGCCTGGCGGGCCCTTTCCTTCATGTCCGGAGACATATTCGTCTCTCCGTGCATTTCTCCGGCATGTCTGACCGCAAGATCAAGCGCCTTCTCCTCGGATTCGGCTCGGACCACGCCTTCGCAGTCGAATCCCACGTCCCTGCATTTCAATATTTTCGCCATGTTCGGCCTCCTCTCTGAATACGCCGCCCTTGAAAAATATCCGGCAATCCTGCATTTTCAATGACAGCAGGCATGAGGACTATTGCCTTTCGCCAATAATATTCTATAGTCACTGGGATTATCGATGTCAACAAATAAAGGGTCGAAGTGAATAATCGACTGCAGGAAATTATTTCATTTAATGACAATCCCGCTAAGACAGGGGTCTCTCATCCATATCCTCTAATGTATCAATTTTCGATTCGGGGACGAGGCCGAGACTGTCGGCAAACGACGTGAATTCGAAATTTTCCAGAAGTCGGATGAGCTTTTCTTCGGTCAGATTGAGATTGCCGTAACGCGCGTAATTTGTGAAATCGGAACCTGGAGGGCGAACCTGGTGCTTGTCGAGTTCCCAGAGTTTGAAGTTGATTATCGCCTTTTGTTTGTTACGATTCAGCCGCTCGATCGCCTTCTGAATAAACCAGGACGGAAATAATCTGAGCCGCTCGCCGAATTCGATTTTAATCCGCCACTTTTCCCACACGCACTGGGGAATTATGTCGATGGTCAGGTCGTTTTCGGTTCTTTTTGAGAAAGGCGGCTCGGACGACCTGATCGAGTTCTCAGGCAAAGTCCCCGACAAGTATCGATACCCCGCGCGGGCCGCGCTCTCCACTACGAGGGGATCGATATGCCGGGAATGCTTCAGGTGCGGTTTGATACCGAATACCCGTTTATCGAGAACGCGCTCCAGGAGTTCCCTGGAGCTGATCAAATTTTCGACGAGTTTGTCAGCCGGCATGATCTCAATATGGGTCGATGAGTAGCCGTGACTGGCCACCTCGTGCCCCCGGGAATCGACCAGGGCGACAATCTCGGGAAATCGCTCTGCCACGCATCCGAGAAAGAAAAAGGTTGCGGAAGCTTTTTGATTATCCAGAGTATCCAGCAAGTGGATGAGAATCGGAAGGATCCTCGATCTGGAGTCTTTGTTGCTCCCCTGGTTATAGCCGTCGTGGAACCGATCCTCGACCTCAAACGAGAGCACGTTTTTCGTCGAAACGGTCAATTGGCCTCTTCCCGCATATTTTCAGTTTTCCCCGGTATCCGCTGTGTTTTCGAGAACGCGATATATGAAGTTCAAGATTGTTCGTCAATCAAAATTACAGATTGACTCCCAAAATCACTCATGCAGCTTTTGAATTCCTGCCGGCACGATTATTAACGATACCCGAAAATCTCGGAGTAGATAATCAATACGATCAGGACAATCCCGATTACGAGCGCGATTGCCCCGAATATTTTCAAGCCCCGCACGACGACGTCGGGCAGCGGACTGACCAGCCGTTTCTCCAGCTCGCCCGATTCGACCAATTCCGCGTATTCCCTGGGGCGATCCATCTTCAACTCCTCCACCGGCACCCGTCCGGTGAATATCACCGTGTCCATGGGGAATTTATCCGCCCGGAAATGAGTGTTGAAGAAATGCACGGTGAAAATGAAACCAACGGCCAGAAGCGCCTCATCCGAGTGAATCACCGAGGCAATGTTGATGAACTGGCCGGGAAGAAAATGGGTGAAGAATTCCGGAAACCAGAGAATCAGTCCTGTCGATCCTATGACGGCCACTCCCCAGAACACGGCCAGATAGTCGAATTTTTCCCAGTATGTCCATCGACCATACTCGGGCCGCGGCCCCATGCCGATAAAACATTTCAGCGTGGCCCAGGCGTCCCTGGCGTCCTGAATATTGGGAATCATGGAATGGGGACCGAGAATGAATTCTCGCCAGCTTTTGCCTCGCTTCTTACGTTTTCGAATCAGGCCTATGATATGGGCGAAGAAGTAGAAAAAAGTGACTGCCGCCCCCAATCGATGTATGGAACCGGCGGTTTCAAAACCCCCCAGCCATTGCGACGCTTTCTGGGCACATCCCATGTACGAAAACTTCAATATCATCCCGGTGAGGGCCAGGCCCAGGAAACTCAATATGACAAGAATATGAAGTCTGCGTTCGATCCGTCCGAATCGAAGGTACTGCTTCTCGTTGGGATCGTGCCTGAGATGCTTGTATTTATTGCGCTCCTTGAGCGAGCGCGGCAGCCAGAGCAGCGTGTGAGTTCCGAAGATGGCAAAAGTGGTAACAAGCAGGATGGTCATGAACCAGAAAGTATAGAAGAGGAATGGATATTTATCCTTGTCGTGATGAGTGGCGTGAGTCAGGTAGCCGGCGAACTGCCTGTGCGACCCGGTGTGGCATTTCGAGCAGGTTTCCACTATATTCTGACGCGACAATCTCGATTCCGGCTCCCAGGTGGGAAGTATATCGTGGGCGCCGTGACAATCATAGCATTTGGCGGCCGCAGTGTAGCCGAGTTTGGATACTTTCCCGTGATATGTTTCGAAATAAGTCTCGGTAACATCGAGATGGCAACGTCCGCATTGATTGATTATGTTCAGCTTGAAGCCCTCCTGGTCCGTGCGGCTAATGGCATGCGACGAGTGACAATCATCGCACATGGGAAGTTCTTTTTCGGGATTGGCCTCGGTCGCGAAGTGAATACTTTTAATATATTGTTCATAGATGCCGTTATGACATTCAGCGCAGGTTTTGGCGATGTTCATCTTGTTGACGCTGGATTCCGGGTTGTCTTTGGGAAGTTCATGATGGGCGGTATGACAATCGGTGCACATGGCGGTGACCACCAGGCCGCTTTGCAGCAGCCCCTTGCCGTGAATGCTCATTACGTAATTTTTCAGTATTTCATGCTGCTCCCCAGTATAACGCAGCGCGGCTTTGTTGCCTTCCTTGTGACATTTGCCGCAAAGATTCGGAACGTTGGTGGGGTAGGTGGGCGATTTGGGATTGCGGTGAATCTTGACGTTATGCTTGCCGTGACAATCGAGACAGGTCGGGGCGTTGGGATCGCCGCGGTCGGCCAGAGCGCCATGTGTGCTGGTATTGTAGATCTCGACCACCTCGGCGTGGCATATCGAACAATCTACCTGGGTGTTTATGGTGGCGCAGGGGCGATGCCTCGCCGGGCTGGCGCCGGTATGACATTGAGCGCAGGCGACATTCCGGTGATCGGAATCGTGAACTTCAAGCGTATCCACATAGAGAGAAATGGTCTCTCCGTCGCGAACGGTTTTCAGATCCGGCCTGCTGTGACATTCCTGGCAATCGCGGTCGGCCATTCCCAGCTCATAGAAGATCTTGCGAACGCGATGGGGCGAATGGCAGTCGATACAGACAGGGACGCGATGCGGTTCTGTTTCCCATAGCTCGCCTCGGATGACCTTTCTGTGCACCGTTTCGATCTGACCGTGGCATTGCTGGCATGTCTGAGCCACGTTGTCTTTATGAATGGAAGATTTCGGATCGGTGTGGGGGAGAACACTGTGGGGAGTGTGGCAGTCCGAGCAGACGGCCGTAACTGTCAACCCCTGTTTGTACAGCCCCTCGCCGTGAATGCTCTGGGAATAATGGGTTAATATGCTGTCCTGCGGAATATCAAAGGTTTTTGTTACTTCGGTGCCTTCCTTATGACAACTTCCGCACATATAGGGAATATTGAATTTCGTTACCCTGGAATCCGGCGAAGTGGGGGGCTTGATATCGTGCGCGCCGTGGCAATCCCAGCACCGCGGCGCCAGATGTAAACCCTTGCTGACAGCCTGTCCGTGCAGGCTTTTGTTATATTCTTCGGCGATTTCCTCGTGGCATATCCCGCAATCGACATCGGAAAGTTCCTCGCCGTGGGGCAATTCCGCGCCGTCGAGCTCAGCGTGACATGCTGTGCAATCCAGATCCGAATGGACCGAGCCCGCGAACAGCTTCAAATTGACATATGCGGAATACTCCCGGCCTTCTCTGATTCCGGTCAGGTCGCGATCCTCGTGGCACATCAAGCAATCGTCGACCGATTGCGCGTAGGCGGAGAGGCCGAGGGCGAGTATCAGGAATATATATTGAAACGGTTTACTCATGAGCGCCACTCCGATGGAATCACGAACGATGATGACGCGCTGTGGCTGCTCATTCCCATGCTTTGGCGCTGTCAAATTCCTCTTGCTTGCGGGCGGGCTTTTCGATTTGATCTTTGACGGCCGGGTCTTCGGGATGCTCGTGCTGGTACATGTCCCTGGGCATTTTGCCCGTATACCATGACGGATTCATCGGGTAAACTCCTGGACTGAAAATGGTGGAGTACATATGCCAGATGAGAATGGCCAGGGTGGCCAGCCAGGCCTCATAGTAGTGAATCACCAGCGTGACATCGAGGAATCCCTTGGGGAATAGCTTTATGGCGAAATTATCAAACCACAGGAAGAATCCGGTTATTATCATAACCACAGTGCCCCAGACAAGCGCCCAGTATTCGGCCTTTTCCACATAACTGAATCTTCCGAATCTCGGTCTTTTGGCTTTTTTAATACCGAGATTATATGAAACCATCTGTCCAACCTGCTTAAAATCGATCACGGCTGGCATCATATCCCAGAAAAAGCGGCGGCCCCGTTTAGTGGAAAGATAAAACAGGTGCCATAGCGCCGTGAATATGAAAAGAACGGCGGATACCCTGTGGATGATTCCGCGCAACGGGAATCCTCCTTCCCGGCCGAATAGAAATTTTACCCACCAAGCCTCGGAGAAGCGAAGGGAAAACCCGGTTATAACAAGGAGAAGAAAAGTAACGGTCAGGAATACATGTTGCCACAGCTCGTTGTAATTCATTCTTTGTATCTGTTCACTCTTACTTACCGAGCTGATCTGTTTTCGCAAATCCAGCAGCCAATGCAGTATCATCAAACCGATAATCACGAAAATCGCTGCAATATAGATTTTCTGAATTAGAGCGGCTATGGGTGTATGGCTCACGCCGGGAGCGCCGTGTATGGGGATGCTGGCCATCTCCTCGGTGATATTGGGATGGCATGAACCGCAGGTATTTTGCAGTTTGTCGGGATGAATTGATGAAGTCGAATCGGTGCTGGGAAGAATTCGATGGGCGCCGTGACAGGAAGCGCAATTGGCTACGGTAACATCGCCGGCTTTGCTCTTCAAACCGTGATAACTGTCTACCCATGTCTTCAATCGTCCCGTGGCCACGCCATACTTTTCGTTGAGCTTGGCGGTCTCGTGGCAGGGGGCACAGGTCGCCTCGGCCACTCGAGACGGGCTGACCGCAGCCAGAGGATCATCGGGGGATAATATACCGTGTTCGCCGTGACATCCCGTGCAGACAGGCGAGTCGGTTACTCCCCGCAATGTCAGTTTTCCGTGGATACCTTCCCAGTAATCGTTCTCAACGCTCCTATGACATTTACCGCAGGTCCTGGGAATATTGAAATGATTTACGGCCGATTCCGGAAGGCCGGGAGCCAGGATCCTGTGGGCGCTGCCGCCGGTGGAATGACAATCGTTGCAGGTGGCGGCGAGGTAGATGCCTCCCAGCGACGCTTTCCCGTGTATGCTGATCTTGAAGAGCTCGACAGGATGGCTCATCAGTATTTCATGCTTCTTCACCAGGTCGATATCCTCGTGGCATCGTCCGCAAGTCTTGGGAAGGTTTACCGGATTGACATTAGAGTGTTTCTCCGAGGACTTGACTATGTCATGGCTTCCGTGGCAATCGGCGCAGCCGGGCATATCTTTCGATTCCCCCACCTTCAAATGCCCGTGCCATTGATAAATTTCCCTCTCCTCCTCGTGACATCCTCCGCAGGCCACCTTTGGCAGCTTCTCCTCATGGGGGAGCTCGCTTATTCCAGTATGGCATGAAACACATTCAAAATCGCCGTGAACCGAGCTTTCGAATACGCTCGCATTGACGAATAAGGAGATTTCCTTCCCTGACGCGTCAACTTTGGTCAATTCGGCGTCGTTATGGCATTCCATGCAGTCGTCGCTGGCGACAAGAGCCTCGGGAGTGAAAACTATGCAAAATATCGCAGTGAAAACCAATCCGCGTATCGCCTTAAAGCTATCTAATCTTCCGCCAATCATCCTCATCAACCCCGTCTTAGTCATCCTTGAACCAAGCTACCTGCCTGCCGCCTAAAAATCGCTTTCAAAATATATTATCGGCAAACGGGTGTCAAGAATAATGTGAAATTATTCTCAAAGCTATTAGCATCGAAAAATACATATCTTTGTCCCACAATAAGTTAAATAGTTGAATAAGACAATAGGAATTAAATTCGTAATAATAATTATTAGATCAAATCATGCATAAGCACCGAATTAGCAGCCACTTTTCTTAAGCGAGCTATCTCCACTGGAAATTTGCCGCTTTCAATTACCTGAGCAAGTCCTGGAATTCCGGCAACGCTCTCAGACCATCGAGATCGGAGTCTTTCTCGGCCATATTCTTGAATTTGGGCGACAGCTTTATGGCTGTCTCCAAGCTGGCCAGGGCCTCGTCGAACTGGCCGGCCAGAGTCAGGTAGCAAGCCAGATCGTAATATGTCTCAGGCAGTTCGGGGCCCAGCTCGACCGCCCTGCGGGCCTCCCTGACCGCCATCTGGATCTCTCCCATGCGGTAGTAGTTCATTGCGGAATCGAGACGCGAGAGCGCTTTGGCTATTTTATATATTCGATGAAGCTCGTCGAACGGCTCCGGGCTGTCGTCAACTCGGATATCGATCTTGCGATCGTAGCGCAAACCTTCCTTACGTCCGGCAACATAGAGGGCCGAAGATTGTTTCCCCCGTGAATCACCGCCGGCCGAATCGCCTGCCAATAAAGCCGCCATCAGCTTATCCGCCAATTCCCCTCTGGTATTTTCGAACGCGCGAATCATCTCGATGACGACAGTATCGGAAACGAGGATATTTCCCTGGGCAACACAGTTAGTTCCTTTGAGTCCGCCGGCCCAGGGCAAACAGCCGGCCCCGGTAAACGTCGCCGAATTGCCTTTGTCGTCAATTACCCCTGCCTGCCTCCGTTCGAAACCGGGATCCGCTGCGACAAGAGAATCGATTACCTGTTGTGGAGTCAGGCCCGCCTCCAATAATTCCAGCCCGATTATACCGTAATCAAAATTGACGTACGATTGAGTTGCTATTGCGCCGACCCCTGCCCTGGCCCAGGGAACCACGGCGCCTACCGCGAAATATTTGCTGGCCACGGCGACACCGACATCTCCGGTTTCCGGGTCGCATCCCACGATTGAAAAAGTCGATACCGGCTCGACCGCCATAGCGGCCGAACAAACGATGGAAATCAATACGGCGATAATTTTGCCATTCATCTCACAGCCTCCGTTTCCTTATTCATTCGCTATATTTCCATCAGAGGCCCGCTTAGTCAAAGGAAAAATGAACCGAATCACGGCTTTTAAGCCTTGACTGAGGATGCGGGTTTTCGTAGCCTTGGCCGATGGCCGGAAAGATCCACAAACTCGATGAATTATCATCGACAGCCTTCGGCAGCCTCGACAGGAAGAAAACGGCCATTTTCATACCATTCTCTCCCATGGAAGGTCACGGCGAACATCTTCCCCTGGGGCTGGATTTCTTCAACGCCGAGTATTTTGCCCGGACGGCGGCGGAAAAGACGATCGAGATGCGGCCCGACTTCGAAGCGGTCATTTGCCGGGGTATCCCCCTGGGATCCCAGATCTACAATCAGCCCGGTTCTCTGCGCACCGATAATGCGGTCATCTATAAGATCGCCAAAGATATGGGCGCATCACTGGCGGGATGGGGATTTCGTTTCATATTCATCGTCTCCGGACACGGCTCCCCGAAAGATATCGTCGCTCTTGAATATGCCGCCAGGAAGGTTTCCCGCAAATATAAAATCCAAATGCACAACCTCTCGGGCGCGGTGGCGGTCCGTTTTCTGGGAGGCAAATATATAGACAAAATCGCCGCTGTTCTGGGACGTACCCTTTCGGAGAACGACAAAGATCTTCTGCGAAAAGACACCCATGGCGGCTGGTGGGAAACCTCGATGATGCTCAAACTCCGGCCAGATCTGGTGAATTCTGTCTACAAAAATTTACCCGACACCTCGGGAGGGGGCAATCCCAAACCGCAATACTACGGATCACCGTCAAAGGCCAGCGTGGAATTCGCCGAGGCCTCCATGAAAGTGCTGGCCGAGGAGACCGCCGACACAATCCGGCGATGTCTATCCGGTCAGGACATCTCCGCCATGACCACTTCCCCCCTTTACAAAGTGTACCCCCTGCGCCCCAATTTCAAACGCAGATTGTATTTGACATTTTTGGTTGCCGTAAAAATCACGGTAATTTTCTGGATTCTTTATAAGTATCTCGGTTGAGGGGAAAAGCCCGGCAAATAGGGCTATTTGAACCCCTAAGCTAATTTATTTCCTGCGGTTTCCGATAATATTGATGAATATGCGTGGTATATTTGCGGAGGATTTGCAATGCCCGGCCAGCCCCCCGGACGCTCGTCGTCGGTAAAGACGGCGGACAAGACGTTCATACTCCAGACCGAGTTTCGCACGACGCCGAGACCGACTATTATCACCTCGGTGACCCTCGACGGTCAAGTCGTGCATAGGGTGGAGCGTTCCTATAGCCTGGCCTGGGAGGCCGATAACGATTTCAAGGCAGCCTCGGCCGCAGTCGCCGCTCAGCACGCCGGCCTGGAAAAGAAGATTCAAATCAACGGCAACGATTTCATCAAGCAGACGTCGTCGATCAGTATTTCCAAGCTCGACCGCCTCAATGTCATACCCGGCGTCTCTTTCGTCGCCCCGCTGGACGAGAAGCTGGCTTCGGATAACCCCTCGCCCGTTTACGTGCAGTCGAAACTGATTTTGGATATCGCCGACGCCGTCAGCGAATCGTCGCGTAACGGCCGCTTCAAAATCGCCGCGCTCATCAATGACCAGGGGCGATACCTGATCGACCGCGATGAGACTCGCGGATACTTGGTCAGCCTCAAACCCGACGCTGAAATCGGGCGGGTGCTTACGGAGGCGCTGGAGGGATGAACAAGATCCTCTCTAATATCAGGTCGGTTCCCGGCGTCTGGGGCACATTAGCCATCGACAAGAAAAGGGCGTTGACCTACCAGATGCTACCGGCCTCGTTCGATAACCAGCAGGTCAAAAAGATGGCCATTCCGGCGCTGAATTTGGCCCGCTCCGCCGACCGCAACATGCTCGTCGATATCTTTTTCGAAAACGGCAAGGCGCGCATCTACAACTACAGCGACGCCGTCGTGCTCATTCTCGGCCGCAAGGATATGGATCTCGACTCCCTCGGCTCGGTCTGCAAGGTGGCCATACCGTCGTTATGCCGACGCCTGGCTCGCGGCGACCTTGGCGAAGGCGCCATTACTTCCGGCGCGAAATCCGAAAACATCAGCTTCGATATGCTTCTGAAGGCGATCAATATCCTGGCCTACAACGCCCAACAGAAGATCGGGGCCTATCTTGTTACCAAGCATCTGCGCAACGCCAAGGACGCCCTGGTCAGTAAGTATCAATTTTTGACCACGCTCACGGTCGATAACAACGGCGTGGCCGCGTTGATAAAAGGGTATCCCGGCCATCGCGGCGACGATCTTCTGCAGGCATTCGCCCACTGGGCAAATCTCTTCGTTACCAGTTGCGCCACCTCCTCCAACAAGCTCGACCCCGCCGATATCCTCGAGCTGACCATGGAGGTCCGCGAGAAGCTGGAGCTCTCCGGCTTCTACCAGCTCTACGCCGACGTGGGGATATAGCGGCGAAAAAATGTTCATATTTTATTATTTTTTTCTTGACAGGGATTGATCGAATTCTTAATAATACGACTATAGACGGCCTATTATTTGAGGCGAATGAAATGAAAAAAGTATTAGTCTGTGTCGAGGCTGTCGCACTTTTCGCAGTTTCGGCAGGCGCGGCGGTTGCTCAGGGCTTTACCTACGATATTCAATATCGGGTCTGCGCCTCGGGAGATTATATACGAGAATAGCACGGCCCTTGAATTCAAGGTCAATTTCGGGGGATTTCCTATAAAACCGTGTGAGTTCTATACAAACTGCTATCCGCCAGCTGTAATGTTTGGTGTCGTGGTAAGCTGGCAGAATCCGAATGATATTATTGGAGACCCGAATTGCTGGATACCCGTATATCGAGCTTCTATCGCTTATTTTTGGCCTGGTGAATATATATACAGAGAACCTCCAGAAGGAAATCCAGCAATGGGGATTATTGAATTAATAGATCCCGACTAATGGGGTAC
>CAZDAH010000012.1:30654-31145 GCA_964503405.1 uncultured Ignavibacteria bacterium | reverse complement strand
CCCGGCTGCTGCGGCTGCTCGTATCCCTTACGATGCGAGGGAGGAACATGGAGCGTGAAGACATGGCCGTTGACAAGCGGGGTTTATAGGATAGAATTGATAACGCTTGATTGGCCGGGATTCGAGATGTGCTCCTGGTGCTATGATAATCAGCCTTATTATAGGAAATTGTGCGAATGGGGCAATCCTGTAGGTCGTTCCGGCGGCATTAAGTATCTTAAGGTAAATCGTCAGACGAGCGATGAAAGCCGCATTACGTCCCTCTTTTTTATAGCCGCCAACGGGCAAGACACCGTAAGAAATGCTGAGACTTTCAGGCTATTGGAGGAGTATCACGTTGCCTGCAAAATCCTTACCACTAAACGGCCTGAGGATATTCCAACTGTATTAACGGGATACCTCCATCCGCAGGATGATCTAAATCCAACTCAAATCACATTCGGCAGATGGCCAGAAGCCGATTTCGTCCTGCCGTGCTTCCAGGATTTTCC
>CAZDAH010000012.1:15672-30644 GCA_964503405.1 uncultured Ignavibacteria bacterium | reverse complement strand
GAGTCAAACTTTCGTTCCGAGAGATCTTTTCCCCCATATCCCGCCGGAAGATTGGGGCAATATTACAAAATATATAGCCAGCCGCATATTGGGCGGCGAGAACGGAATGCAAAACGACAAGGATATTGCCGCCCTTGTCATGTCGGGGCTTCAACTGGATTGTTTGAACGATTCCACGATCTGTTTCATACCGGCTGCGGGACAGAAAATGGATTTTGTTTTCAGATTCGGCCGCGATATGGGGTTCGACGAAAGGACCGACATCAGGTTCAGTACTCGAGAGTCGATTGATGGCGACCCTGGCCAAATCGTATTCGAGGAACCTATTTCTTTACGCGATGTGAATATCGATCCAAACACATGGGGCATACCGGGCATCCCCATGCCCAATTATTTGAAAATTATCTGGGATGGGCGTATGAATGCCGGTACCGGGACCGGCCACCTGGCCAACCCGCATAACGACCCTTTCAGGGCGCAGGTCGATGTCCTGGAGAACAATGAGCCGGTGCTCTCCAGCAATATCGAGCCGTTCGACGCCGTTCCGTGGATCGATTCAGTGCTGGTGACGCATACGCCGTGGTACCCGCCTCCGCCGGCTTCATTTGAACAAGAGATAGACATATACTCGTTGGCTAGAGGGAAGATTGACGGCAGCGGAAATCCGTTAGACGATTACGTATATTATCATCCTGAAGGCGAAGAATTTCCGTTCAGCCTGGGATTCTGGGACGGGAGCACGCATAGATATTGGGACTTATCTCCAAATGTGTGGGGCGTGGTAAATTACTACAGATATCTGGATCACTGGGTGCCTTCCCCTGTCTTTGAATGGAATAGCTCAAATTGGGGCGATCTTGCATATGAGTGGTTCGAAGTGTTTGATTATGCTGAAAAGCGAGAGGTCGGCGGCGAGAAAAGGCAATTGCTATATTATGAAGATGTAAACCAGACACAAGCATGGGGTACGAATTGGCATACTGCCATAAGCCGCTATGTTGACTGGCGCGATCGCAGTATATTCCATATACCTCCTCGCATGCGATTCTGGGTTCGCAGTAAGATATCGAACAACCTTGCGGGATACGAAATTCAAAATGAAATTTCCGCGGAAAAGACCGCGGCACATCAAATTGTATTGGGGCGCGGGGGAAATCCAAATGGTTGGGATAACTTTGATTGGGCCGTCAGCCATATAGGCACGCCTTACTATTACCCCGACGACGAAAGGCGCGCCAAAAAACCGTATACTTACCTAGAATGCTCCGGCCTGGTAGTTTCTTCCCGAATTCAGGAAATAGACTCCTGGAACAATGATTGTTATAGGATTAACAACAATAATGTACAACACCTTGTGGATGGATTTTATTATTATCCCCCGCCTCCGCAAGGCCAACCGCCAAATCCTGAAGACATGGTAGATTTAGATATAGATCCAATAGATCCAATTGAAGCAAATAAAGGCGATTTAATTGCTATTAGAAAGCACGTGCCAACGAACAACCCGAATGCTACTTATAAGCATATTGTCATAGTTGACTGGTTGGATGTAGATCCCTTCGATCCACCTGGCGTCTTACATTGTTACGGAATTCACGCGCGTGGCGACAGCCAAATTATCTTTAGAAGAGTGAGATATGACAATATTCTTGGACGATATAGACAATGGAGACCGGGCCGACCACCCGATTGGGATAGGGATTATATTTTTCTAAGGTTTTTACAGCCCTAATAGTTTAGGAGGCTAAGATGGTAAGGATGCGATTGAAGTTAACGATAATTCTTATTGTTTTTTGGAGCTCACACTTATATGGCGAATATACGTCTACGGAGCTATTCATCATCCCCTGGGGTGATGCAGAAAATCAGCTGAAATTAATGCCGCCGGAAATTATCTACTACGATCCGGGAGGAGTGGCGTCCGGTTATGAAGACGATCCCGGCTCGGGGCCATCAGAGGTTTTTGTTGACCGTGATGAGAACTTTATATTTTATTCTTTCGACAACGGTCAATTGAAGGGATATAATAATCAAGGTCAGGTTATATTCGATTATTCCTTTTGGCAGCCCGATTACAATATTGATTTTTACCGAAATAATATCAATGGCGTTTATGTGGACTCATTGAAGAGACTTATTTTGGTGGATGATCGAAATTTCGTTCCAATAATAGATTACGACGGTAATCTGGTAGACAAGCTTTATCCATTTGAGCCCGATTCGTCGGTTCCCATACTTTCGTTGTATCCGAAGGCTAACGGAGATATCTGCTTCTATGGAAAAGGCCGAGGATTTGTTACCCAATCGAACGGCGTATTCGAGCCGGGCGGTTCTCCGGGATTTTATGCGTCCGATTCGACCTATTACTCCGTGTGGTCGTATTCGCTTCATACTATAGAATTTGTCAAATATCAAAATCCGGATACGTCCGGAAATACCGAATTAAAAGAATATACGGTGATGGAATACCCTCAAGAGACGATTTTAGGGGCGGCAATTTATCCCGGTGGTGACGGCAGGAGGATTTACGTTGCTGTTATTCCCGATACGACGGGAGGTGGTGAAATCTGGGAGCTCGACCTCAGCTATAATATTTTAGAGAAATTTACGCATAATGTTTGGTCTGGAGATGAGATCTGGGGTCTTGCTCCATTTATTCATCCGAACGGTAATATTTACAGGTTTCGCTGTCTCGACGACGGTCTGCACGTAATCAGATGGGCCAAGCAATGAGAAACCTGTTTATCGCTTTAATCTTAATTTTCTCCTCCGCGGCCTCGGGAGAGTTCGTAAACGAAGAGGTATTTGTCCTTTCTTGGGGTGAAGACTCCGATCAGCTGAAAATCAGCGATCCGGCATATGATGACTATATGGGTACGCCGGAAGATTCGCTTGACGATTATGTGGAATTGGGCGGCGGGCCGCCGCGCAGGGGGCGAGTATGCTTTGACAATGCGGTAATAGAATATCCTGTTTGGACCCCGGAGAATCCAAATGGATATTTTTACAATTATTTAAAATGGGTAGGTTAACAGCGGAGGAATAGATGATTTTTGCAAAACAGACAAATATAATTGAGGTCATTACCGCCATACTAATATTCTCGCCATCCTATATAAAAGCAGGGTTTACCTCGGTTGATTTTGCTTTTATTGGCTGGGGAGAACAGTCTGATGAATTGAAAATAGAAACGCCGATATGGGTAGATGTTAATAACACGCCCGACGTTTCCACTGATGACCAGATTGAGAGTACTCCTGGGGGCCCCAGTCAGATTATGATCGATCAACATGATCAAATATACGTCTCATCCTATAACCTAAATTATCTAAAGGTATTTGACTCGCTTGGTCGGTTGATCACGAACCTTTCCTACGAAACACCGGTTTATAGCGATCTGATAGGGTCCGGAAGTATTAGCACATTCTATGTTGATTCGTTATCACGAATATTTCTGCTTACATTTCCACCGTCGGAGCGCCTATTCGTAATTGATACGCTCTGCAATTTAGTGGATACATTGAACCCTCTTGGATGGAACACAGGTATTGGACTTTGTGCTATGTTCGAAAATTCAAATAATGAGTTTAGCGTTTGCGCCTGCAACGGAGAGATGTACACATATCATGACAGCGGCTTCACCGCTGGCGGCGGGATGGGGAAAATAGCCCTTGACGGTTACTATTATAACGCAGGGTTTGAGGATTCCACCACAATACGCTTGATCAGGTATTCTAATCCTGGCCTGAGTGGTTATGCTTCGGATTTGCAGGAAACGTTTATATCTTATTTGCCATCTATGCTGTCATGTGGTTTGCTTGGTGTAGACGATCAAATGAGGCTATTTTTGAGCATATTTGACTCGGAATTAAGAACGCGAATACGGGTATACAATACCTCCTATGAGTTAGTCGATGAACTTGTTTTCCCGGCCGCATCCAATAAATACTATAGATTTACTGGTTCTCTCTTGCGCAGCGATGGAAGCATCTTCGAGCTTCGTTATATGGATGACGGCCTGCATATTGTTAAATGGCTTGAGCAATGAGGTCAATTGTGAAAAGAACAATTTTGATAATTATGATATTGTCGAGAATGGCATCGTATTCTCCGGCTCAATTGCACAGAGAAAGCGTTTTCGGGCTCGATGCACCTATCCAACGTTGGAATAGAAACAATGATCTTCTTTATTTTGACGGCCCTTCCAGAGACGCAATCGGCCAGGTTTCAGATATTGCAAATCTACGATTTAACGAAGGTGCGGACACTGTCGACGTACTAGTCGCAGTTGACTACGGCGCGTCGAGAATCATCTGGATTAGAACTTTGGCAAATATGAATCCCAGACCGCTAAGACATATTGGTTCTTATGGCGACACGGGAGACTCCACGGGGCAATTTATCTCTCCGTATTCGATTTGTGGGACATGTTTGGAAGATTTTCACAATCCTTCCATAGATCACATTTATATCGGCGACAGAATGAGGCATAGTATAGTCCGGCTTAATTTCGATTTCCATCCATCGATGCCGGAATCCGATAGCATAATCTGGGAATCGTCAACCTTTGTAGATTCCCTATTTGCCCCGATCGACATGGAGTATATCGATCATGGCTCAGGGAATATACAAGATAACCAACTTGTCGTCCTCGATGATATAGGCACTCGGCTGGCCGTATTCTCCCACGACTGTGATCTTATACAGCTTTTCGATCTGTACGATCCGGCCGATTCCGCTGACCATATTTACAGCGCGTTCACTCATAAAGTCAATTCGAACGGGTCGGTGACTTTCTATCTGGCCGATCGCAATCTGAGCAACGTTAGGAGATATGTTTTCACGACCGACGGTAATTTGGATTTCGTCAATGAAATCAACGTCGGCAATCGCATGGAAACCTCCCTATCGGACGTCGTCTATTCTGACAGGTTCGGTCTCTGGGCGGTAGAAAGCCGAGGCCCGCACATCTTCAGGCTAGCGGAGAATCTCTCCCGCGTGCTATTTGAGGTCTCCGTGGAGCAATTCAATCCGCAAGACCTATTTCATATTCAGAAGGTTTGCCTTTTACCAGATCGTCTTGTTGTGCTTGAACCGATGTCCGACAACACCGGTATTCTGTCCTTCGCCTTCGAGCCGCCGATGGGCAAGAGAGCGACGCGGGACGAGGAGATTATCCCCTTCACCTTCGCGCTGAACCAGAATTACCCCAACCCGTTCAATCCGTCCACAACCGTCAGCTTCGAGATACCGTCGACGCAATGGGTGACCCTTGAGATTTTCAACATCCTTGGGCAAAAGGTCACGGTGCTGGTCGACGAGAAGATGGCCGCCGGGCGTTATTCGCTTGTCTGGGACGGCAAGAACAGCGCGGGGCGGTATGTCTCATCGGGAGTATACTTCTCCCGACTCTCGGCGGGAGACAACACTGAAGTTAAGAAGATGCTGATGCTGAAATAGGCCCTCAGGTCGGGCGGCACGAAACACTTTAGCATAAAGACAAACAGTAATTATTTCGGTTTCTTCAACGATCTCTGCCGGACCGCCTCGAAAAGGCAAACACCCGCGGCAACCGAGGCGTTAAGGCATTCCACCTTCCCCGCCATCGGTATTTTAACAAGGAAATCGCAATATTCAGCGGTCAGACGGCGAACGCCCTTGCCCTCGGAGCCGATCACCATAGCCAGCGGGCCGGTCAATTCCACGTCGTATAAAGTCTGCGAGGCGTCGTCGGCGGTGGCCACGAACCAGATGCCGACCTCCTGCAATTCCTTGATGGTGCGGGCCAGATTGGTAACCTGCACGAAGGGGATGCTCTCGGCGGCTCCCCTCGCCACGGTCCTGACGGTATCGGTGATTGAGACAGCGCGATCTTTAGGGGCGATAACGGC
The DNA here is from genome assembly GCA_964503405.1 of uncultured Ignavibacteria bacterium. Taxonomy (GTDB): domain Bacteria; phylum Zixibacteria; class MSB-5A5; order UBA10806; family UBA10806; genus JAZGHS01. The sequence continues at coordinate 24,753 of CAZDAH010000012.1, read as the reverse complement.
GTGAGCACCGGCGGCGTCGGCGCTGCGCAGGCAGGCGCCGAGGTTGTGCGGGTCCTGAATGCCGTCGAGAACAAGCAGGAAGGGGGGATCGTTCAGCTTGTCGAGTATGGCGAATAAGTCTTCTTCGTTTTTGACCCCTAACCTGCTTCCCGGCTCGGAGTATTTCGCGGCCCGATGCGATTTGGAACCGGATTGCGGCTTGATTTTCGGATGCTTGGGCTGCATCGATATAATTTAACTGTTGGCGATCGAGGGAGCAATGGGATTTCATTGATAATTGACAGGCGAATCAAATCGTTCTAATCTGACAATATGAATCTGCCTGATCTGCCTCTCCCTTCCCACCGCTGTCCCATAAACGCCCGCAACATCGTGGCCACCTCCCAGCCATTGGCGGCGCAGGCGGGAATCAGCATGCTGAAGTACGGGGGCAACGCCGTCGATGCCGGCATAGCGACTGCCATAGCCCTCACCGTAGTCGAGCCGACCAGCAACGGTATCGGCGGCGACGCTTTCGCGATGGTATGGGACGGGGAGCAACTTCACGGCATCAACGGCTCGGGCAGATCGCCCACAGCATGGGGCTACGAACGATTCTCCCATCTCGACAGAATGCCCGAGCGAGGCTGGGATTCGGTCACGGTGCCGGGAGCAGTCTCAGTCTGGGTGGCTTTATCAGAGAAATTTGGACGATTGCCGTTCGAAATACTCTTTAAACCGGCCATACGATACGCGTCAGACGGTTTCCCGGTCACGCCCAAAACAGCGAGGGCCTGGAAAACGGCGGCTGATACGTTGGGGGAATTTTCCGAATTCGCGAAAGCATTTCTTCCTGGAGGACGGGCGCCGAGAGCGGAGGAGAACTTCAGTTGCCCCGATCAGGCCAGGACATTGCAGGAAATCGCCGAATCCACTGGAGAATCGTTTTATAAGGGGTCGTTGGCAGAAAAAATAGCCGTATGCTCGGAAAACGAAGGCGGGGCGATGACCTTGGATGACCTGTCATCGCATCAGCCGGAAGTGGTGAAACCGTTATCGCAAAATTATCGGGATTTGACTCTTCATGAGCTGCCCCCCAACGGCCAGGGGGTGGCGGCGTTGATTGCTTTGGGGATTCTGGATCGATTCGAGATTTCGAAATACGCAATCGATTCCGCCGAAAGCCTCCACTTGCAAATAGAAGCGATGAAGCTGGCTTTTGCCGATATAAGCGCGCATCTGGCCGACTCCGATTATATGAAGATGAATCCCGCTGAATTTCTGAAATCAAGTTACCTGGATTCGCGGGCGAAGCTGATCGATCCGAAAGAGGCCCGTTTTCCCGCCAACGGCATCCCTTATGACTGCGGCACCGTCTATCTTACAACCGCCGATTCAAATGGGATGATGGTGTCGTTCATTCAATCGAATTATAAGGGTTTCGGCTCCGGAATAGTCATTCCTGTCACCGGTATCAGTATGCAAAACAGAGGTTGCGGTTTCACGTTGGAGAAAGGTCATCCCAACCAGGTGGACGGCGGTAAACGTCCATTTCACACGATTATACCCGGTTTCGTCACCAAAAACGGCCGACCTTTGCTCAGTTACGGCGTGATGGGCGGGCACATGCAGGCCCAGGGGCATGTGCAGATGATAACTCGGCTCTTCGATTATGATCTGAATCCGCAGGAGGCGTCGGATTATCCCCGCTGGTTCGTAACCCCGGAGTCATATATCGCCATGGAGACTGGATTTCCATCGAAAACGCTGGAAGAGCTTCAGTCGAGGGGGCACTCGATAATTATCGGCCTGGACGAATCGACGTTCGGCGGGGCACAATTGATTTTGAAAACTGATGAAGGCTACAGAGCGGGATCGGATCATCGCCGGGACGGCCTGGCGCTGGGGTTTTGATTGCGCCGGCCATGCCGATAAAAAGATATTGGATAACGCTCGTTCGGACTTTATTTTGCTCCTGCAAACCCTTCGGTTGACGATGGCTGACGACGTTGAGGAACACACAATGAAAGACTTAAGAATCTTCCTATGCGGGATATTGGTTTCGCTTCTATCCATTGTCACGCTGCAGGCTCAGACGACGCAGATATATTTCAAATTCAGAATCGAATCGCGCGACGACCTGCATTCGCTCGACAGAATCATTGAGATCGACAACATCGTGGGCGATACGGTTTACGCCTATTCGATCGATACCCGGTTCGAAAAATTCCGCAAGCTCGGCTACGATTATATGGTCCTCCCCAACCCCGGCTCGCTTTTTTCTCCGAAAATGTCCCGCACCGTGGACGAATTTCTCGAGTGGGATTCCTATCCCTCTTACGAGGTGTACGTGGCCACGATGCACAGATTCGCCGATAACTATCCCGATCTCTGCCAGGTAGAAAATGTCGGTTATTCGGTCGAAGGGCGCGAAATTCTGTTCGCCAAGCTCTCCGATAATGTCGCTACCGAGGAAGCCGAGCCGGAGGTTATGTACTCCAGCTCCATGCACGGCGACGAAACCACCGGGTATATTCTGACATTAAGGCTCATAGATTATCTTCTCTCCAACTACGGCTCGGATAATCAAGTGACCGCTTTGATCAACAACCTGGAGATCTGGCTCAATCCGCTGGCCAATCCCGACGGAACTTATTTTGGCGGTAACGAAACGGTATTCGGGGCTATACGCTACAACGTTAACTGGGTCGATCTCAACCGCAATTTCCCCGATCCCGACGAGGGGGCCAATCCCGACGGCCGCGCCTACCAGCCGGAGACCTTGGCCATGATGAGTTTTTTCGAAGCGCATGGTTTTATCATCTCGGCTAATTTCCATGGCGGCGCCGAGGTCGTGAACTACCCCTGGGACACCTGGCCGCAACGTCACGCCGATGACAACTGGTTCATCCAGATCAGCCGCGAATACGCCGATTCCGCCCAGAGCAACAGCCCATCCGGCTACATGAACGATCTCAACAACGGCATCACCAACGGCTGGGACTGGTACACCATCGCCGGCGGACGGCAGGATTACATCACCTATTTCAAAGGTGGCCGGGAGACGACGATAGAGCTTTCCAGCACCAAGCTGCTTCCCCCTAATCAGCTTCCCAATCTCTGGAATTACAATCGCTCTGCCATGTTAACATATTTCGAACAGGCGTATTACGGAATAAAAGGTATCGTAACCGATGCCCGGACCGGCCAGCCGCTGGCCGCAACCATAACGGTATTGAATCACGATATCGACAGTTCCCGGGTCTTCACCGATCGCGACGTCGGCGACTACCAGCGCATGATTGACGCCGGCATATACGATTTGCGTTTCACCGCCGACGGCTATAACCCGCAAACTGTCAACAATGTGAGCGTGAACGACAGGAGCGTGACAATTGTCGATGTCCAGCTTGTGTCGATCCTGGATCCGGTGCCTACGCTTTCTCAGTGGGGATTGATTCTGCTTTCGCTGCTCCTGCTGGCGATGGGGACGGCGGCAGCGGTCCGCAGAAAAAATCCTGCTATGATCCTCCGATAATTCCCATGACAATCAGGCCCTTCAGAGAATCCGACGCCGAAGCCATCGCCGCCCTTTGGCGAGAGGTCTTCCCCAACAACCCGCCCTGGAATATCCCCGAACGAGATATCGCCAACAAGCTCAAAGTCCAGCGCGAGCTGTTCTTTGTCGCGGAGATTGAGGGGGAGATTGTGGGCACGGCCATGGCCGGCTACGACGGCCACCGCGGCTGGGCATATTACGTGACAGTCAGCCCGAAACGTCAGCGCCAGGGAATCGGAGAGGCGCTGATGAACCGTGTGGAAAGCGAGCTGAAGAAATTGGGATGCGTCAAGCTCAACCTGCAGGTGAGAGCGACTAACAGGGGAGTTATTGAGTTCTATAAGAAGCTCGGATATAAAATCGAGGATCATGTGAGCATGGGGAAACTGCTGGAGTAGGGAACGGTCAGGTGAACCGCCTGAAAGTATAATGATTCAATCTTCGTCATTATGAGGAGTTCCGTCGAAGACGGAACGACGCAATAATCTAATCTGGGCCTGCGTATAGATCCTTACGTCCCGATCTTCGATCGGGACTCAGGATGACTTGAGGACGTTTTGGTGTTTCGGGAATTGTGATTCACGAAACTCTAAATGGTACTTCTTTATCCGTCTATTTGTCGTGTTTAACGTCGTTATGGCTGGAAGCAACCCGACCTGCAAATTATGTTTCCTTCCTCGTCTTAACTTTGGAGCGCAGGAAAGCGATAATTTCGTTCTCAGATTCGAACCTCTCCACCTTGATCCCCGCCAGATCGGCCATCTTCAATGTCGCTTTTTTGGAATCCTCCCAGTCGGAGCCGTTGAGGTCGCTTAAGTAAACCACCCGTTTGATCCCGGTTTGTACTATTGTCTTCATACAGTCGGAGCAGGGGAAGACGGTGGCGTAGAGGCCGCATCCGGCCAGGTCGCGCTGGGCGTGGAGGATGGCGTTGAGTTCGGCGTGCACCACGTAGAGGTATTTCTCCGGGCGCGTCTGGGGGATCTGGGCATCGTCGATATACCGCGGGAAACCGTTGTAGCCGGAGCTGACCAGCTTGCGGCTCTTGTCGTCGATAATAACCGCGCCGACCTGTGTGCTGGGATCTTTCGACTTGAGCGAGGCCACCAGGGCCAGGGTCATGAAGTATTCTTCCCAGGTTAGTGGTTTGTCCACGTTCGTCTCCGAGTGTCTTGGGTCCGGGATTTTTTCAAGATCCCGGCTACGGCGATTCTTGCTATTTGAGAGCTTTGTCGGGTTTTTGCTTTGTATAGGCGGCGCAGAACCCGACCTATTGCTATAGCCCGCTACTCATTTTGTCGAAACCACGAAGGTTTCGACCTACCCTCTATAAGTCAAAACCGTTGTTGAAGGCAATACAAATTTGAAATCAGCGATCAGTACCCGTATTTCGGGCTCCAGTTATTCACGCCGTGCGGAAGCAGCTCGAACATGTGCCAGATCCCGCAATAAGGATCGCCGGGGCCGAAATAGTCGTAAGCCGTCCGGAAAATTCTGTCGTCGGATTCTTTGATAAAAGTGGAAAATCCAGGCATGTACTTGTTCCCATCGCGTTGGAATCCCATATCTTTTATGAAGGTTGATCCATTGCCCGAAAGCATCTTGAATTTCCAACCCCTGCCTTCGGCGAAGGATTTCTGGGTGGCCGGGTCGTCGGGGGAGACCACGACAAAGCCGGCCCGGTTTTCCAGGTGTCCCACGATGCCGTTGAAACCGTCGGCCCACAGCGTGCAGTAAACGCATCCCTTGCCCATATTATGGACTATAATCAGTTCGTCGTGACCGTCGAAGAGGCTCGACAATTTCGTTTTTGCGCCATCCCAGGCCGCCAGTTCATAGTCGAATATCTCTTCCCTCGGCAGTTCGAGTTTCAGGCCGGCCAGTTCCTCTCGTGTCTTCTGAATCTTTCTTTCGAGATTAGCTATACGATCTTTCATATCTTCCGTGTTTGCCTGTTCCATTATAACCTCCGCAAGTTTGCTCGTTTTCAAGGCGTTGCCGTCCCAGACCTTCCGGACATCGAGCGTCTTTTCTCTCTTAACCGTTAGAAATTGAAATCAGTTTCAATTATTCTTCGATGGAATCATTTGTCATGGAGATCGACAATATCCTATAATTCAATCCGGAGATGGATTCGTTAAGGATAAAAATAGCTGAGTTTGCCAGGCACTATTTCGGAGGGCTGTATCATCGAGTGGGAGACAACCATATCTTCCTTTTCGGCGCCGGATTGGCTTTCTCGCTGGTCATGTGCATAATCCCCTTCGTGCTAATCGTAATCTACCTGCTCGGCCAGGTCCTCGAGTCGCCGTCAGTAACGAAGCAAATCGATATTTTCATAGAGACCATGATACCCTATACGGAATACGCCGCCTATGTCAAGCGGATCATTTTCACCCGGGCCGATGAGGTGGTCGCTTATAAGAATATCGCGGGGTACGTGGGAGTTCTGGGACTGCTTTTCGCAGCCAGCGGCCTTTTCAGCGGCATGCGAACCAGCCTCAATGTTATTTTCAAGACGGGCGGGGCCAAACGCGTCTACATGGGGAAGATTCATGACTTGGGAATGGTATTGCTGGTTATTGTATTCGTCCTCCTTTCCACCGCGATTCTCCCGGCATTCGAGGCGGTAAAGGATTCCGCCCACAAGATTACCCTGTTTAAGTATTTTCAATTAAGTGGAATTGAGGGGATTCTTTATTCAGCCGGCTCGTTTTTGACGATATTCATCTTATTTTTCGCTCTTTATAATCTCATCCCCTACAAGAAGCCGGGATTTAAGGTGCCTGCGGTGGGGGCGTTATGGGCCGCCCTTATGTGGGTAGCGGCCAAGGAGCTATTTGGCTATTATATTTCTAATGTCGCCACTATGAAGCGAATCTATGGCACCTATATGCTGTTCGTAGTAGTCATCATCTGGATATATTATACCTCCGTAATGTTCCTTGTGGGCGCCCTGATCGCCCAGCTCTACAGGGAGCGAAAAGCGACCAGATTGGCTGGCGACCCAAAACCGAACGGCGAGAATTTTCCGGTTGAATAACCCAAATTGAATCCATATTTTAGCTTGATCAAGAATAACCTGGGAGGATGTTCATGAAATCGAACTCATTTGTTGCGGTATTATTTGCCGCAATCGCGATGTTAATCTCAAGCGAAAACACTCTGGCGGATGGCGACCCGGCATCGTCGCCGTCAGGAGCGTATTTTGCCTCGGAAAACTATGATACGGCAATTCCCAGGCCGTCGGAATCCCTGGGATTCACCCTCGGTTCGAGGCCGGCGGGTCACGCGCTGGTTTCGCAATATTTGAATGCGCTCGACCGGGCCTCGGACAAAGTCAGCCTGTTTGAATACGGAGAAACGTACGAGGGTCATACTCTCTATTACCTTGCGATCACCTCTGAGGAGAACATGGCGAGGATATCGTCGATAAAGGGGGGACTCGCCAGGCTTTCGGATCCCAGAAAAATCGAGTCAAAGGAGCAGGCTGACCGGTTGATCAACGACCTTCCGGCCGTAGTCTGGGCCGGTTACGGTATTCACGGCGACGAGCTATCGTCCACCGACGCCGCCCTCGCTGTCGCTTATCAGCTGGCCGCAGCTCAGGACGACGACACGAAAAAGCTCCTCGATAATCTTATTATTCTAATCGATCCGATGCAAAACCCCGACGGCCGCGAGCGATTCCTGACGCAGATTCGTCAGTTTTCCGGCAAGGTGCCAAGTCACGATCTGCAGAGCGTGCAGCATACGGGGGTTTGGCCCTGGGGACGCGGCAATCATTATTTCATCGATTTAAATCGCGACATGTTCACCCTGGCCCATCCGGAGACGAGGGGCAAGATTGCGGTCTGCCTGGAATGGAAACCCCAGGTGATGATCGACGCGCACGAGATGGGGGCGCTTGACACGTATCTCTTCTCACCTCCACGAGAGCCTTTCAACCCGCATTGGCCCAGGGATACCCGGAAATGGTGGGATACCTTCGCCGCCGATCAGGCCAAGGCCCTGGACAGATACGGCTGGAGCTACTACACCCGCGAGTGGAACGAGGAATGGTTTCCCGGATATACGTCGTCATGGGGCGTATTTCTCGGAATGATAGGGATCCTGTACGAGCAGGCGGGGGTCGACGGTTCCCTGGTAAAACAGCGCAGCGGGAACATACTGACCTATTCCGAATCGGTGCATCATCATCTTGTGAGCTCGATTGCCAATATCACAACGGCCGCCGGGAACCGCGCGGCTCTCTTGCGTCACTACTACGATTCCCGGCGAATTGCCGTGGAGAATAAAGAGAACTCGATAGGCGAGGCATTTATCGTCGATCCGTCGCAGAATCCCGATCGAACGGATCGATTAATATGGTCGTTGTTGTCGCAGGGTATCGAGGTGAGGCGGTCCACATCGGATTTCAACGTTTCGGAACTATATAATGAGCGCGGGAAAGCGCCCTCGATGAAATTCGGGGCCGGAAGCTATATTATCGACTTCGCGCAGCCGTCGCGGCTGCTTCTCCAGGTATTGCTCGATTACGATATCAGAATGTCGAACAAGGCGCTGTTCGAGGAACGCCGCTCCATAGAGAAACACTGGGGTTCGAGAATGTACGATGTTTCCGCCTGGTGCCTTCCCCTCGCATTCGGACTGGAAAGTTTCATTTCGAATACTGAGGTCCCGGTATCGTCGGAGATGGTTGACGAAATCGCGGCGCGAACAGGCGGCGTTATCGGAGATAATCCGCTTTACGGCTATATGGTCGGCTACACCGACGACGCGGCGACCTACCTGCTGGCAGAGGCGCTGGACCGGGATCTGAAAGTGCGGGCCGCTTCCAAAGACTCGCATATCGACGGCAGCGAATTCAAACGAGGAAGCCTGCTGTTTGTCAAGAAAGAGAATGCGGACAATCTATACGAGACTTTGATCGAACTGGCAGGCAAGCACTGTTTGGAAATCAGGGCGGTGAATACGGCCCTGGCCACCGACGGTTCCGACCTCGGCGGCGAATTTTACGAATTGCTGGAGAAACCGAGGATCGCCATGTTGACCTCGCCGCCCATCAGCCTTACAAACTATGGCCAGCTCTGGCATATGCTCGATTACGAATTCGGGTTGAGAATTGCCTCTATCGACATCACCAGATTGGGCGGCGCCGACCTAACGCGCTACAACGTCCTGATAATGCCGTCGGTATGGGGCGGGCATTCGATCATGAAATCTATATTTGGCAAAGACGGCATTTCCAAATTGAAGGACTGGGTGGATAACGGCGGCACGCTTGTGGCATTCGGAAGCGCGGCGACCTTTTGCGCAGATTCCACGGTGGGGATATCCAAAGTCGCTTTGCGAAGCCAATCCCTGGAAAGCCTCGGCGAGTACGAATACGCGTTGGAAAAGGAAATTGCCGCGGATAACGTTATGATAGACAGCCTGCGCATCTGGGAAAATATCGAGTCGAAGAAAAAAGAGGAGAAAAAGGAAGATTCAAAGCAGCCGGCCAAAGATGAAATGCAGCGTCTGGATGAATTCGCCAGAAA
>CAZDAH010000012.1:12930-15662 GCA_964503405.1 uncultured Ignavibacteria bacterium | reverse complement strand
ATGATACTTTTCTGACCACACCGCCGATCCAGACCGCCGCCAGGTTCGAAAGCGCAGACAAAATCAGGCTTTCGGGGCTGGCCTGGCCTGAGGCGAGAGAGCGTTGGGCTAACTCCGCCTATTGCACTCGCGAAAGTACAGGGAAAGGGCAGGTGATCCTGTTCTCGTCGCATCCATATATGCGATCCCTTTTCTACGGCAGCAAGAGGCTGCTTGTAAACGCTATCCTCCTCGGTCCGGGCCTGGGCACGAGGCAGCCGTTGCCATACTGAAAACGATCGGCGCGATTTGAATTCTGTTGCCTGCATCCGCGTCATCGTGAGTCCCCGCCGTTGGCGGGGACAGTAACGATTTCTGAGCCGGTCCGGCCGAATCGTTGCACCGTCTCGCATGCGCTCGACTTGTCACGATGACGCCTTACCGGCGGTATGGATTCGGGAATCAGCGCGTTTAAGCGTCGACTACTTTTCGCTGGCAATTCCCAGTCAGATAAGGCATAAATAGACATGAGCTTTTTCTCCAGCCTTCGGAAAATCAACCTGACTGCCAGAATTTTCATCGGAATAGGGCTGGGGGTCCTGACCGGCTGGCTGATCGGAGAGCCCGCGCTGGCGGTAGCCGAGCCGCTGGGCGATCTGTTCATACGTCTTTTGCAGATGATCATAGTCCCGCTTATAACCGCCTCGCTTATCTCCGGCATTTCAAGTGTCGGCGGAGGCGAGGGTCTGGGCCGTCTGGGGGTCAAGGCGTTCGTCTATTATATGTCGACATCGCTGATGGCCATTATAGTGGGTTTAATCATAATGAACGCCGTTTCGCCGGGTTTCGGAATTCATCTCGATCTGGGGGAAGCGCCGGAGATGCTCACCGCCACCAAGAGCGTCTGGGGCGCGGTGTATGAGCTGGTGCGCGGCATGATACCGACCAATCTGCTGCGGGCCGTATCCGACGGCGACATATTGCCGTTGATATTTTTCTGTATACTCTTCGGCGTCTTCATAACACAACTGCCGGAGAGGCCGAGGGTCCTTTTGACCGATTTCTTTTCGGCCTTTTTCCAGGTGATGATGAAGATCACGCACGTGGTGATCAGCGTGGCCCCGCTGGGGATCTTTGGGCTGATAACCAAGGTGGTGGCTGAGACCGGTTTCGACGCTTTCGGGCCGTTGGTGATTTATTTCCTGTGCATCTTCGGCGCGCTGGTGATCCATTCTTCTATAACACTGCCCGCATTACTAAGGTTCGTGGGGCGAGTCAGCCCCATCAAGCATGTCAAGGCGGTGGGGCCGGCATTGCTCACCGCGTTTTCCACAGCTTCGTCAGGGGCGACATTGCCTCTGAATTTGGAGCGGGTGGAGAAAAACGCCGGCGTTTCCAATAAGATCACCAGCTTCGTGCTGCCCATGGGCGCGACTATCAACATGGACGGCACCGCGCTCTACGAGGCCGGGGCCGTGCTGTTCATCGCCCAGACTTACGGCATCCATTTGGACATAGTCCAGCAAATTATAGTGGTTATCACGGCGCTGGCGGCGTCGGTGGCCACCGCAGCCATACCCAAGGCCTCGCTGGCGACCATCCCCATGATCATGGCGGCGATCGGGGTGCCGTTCGAGGGAATCGCCATCATCCAGGTGTTCGACCGCATATTGGATATGTGCCGCACCACGGTGAATGTATTCAGTGATTCCTGCGGCGCGGTGATTATCGCCAGGACGGAGGGGGAGCGGCCGCTGGAATCGTGATATATTTTATGATTAAAAGATGAAGGCGTCAGGATGTCGTCCATCCCTGCAGGACTCCATCCGAACGCATCAGTCAAAGTATGATTAACAGACTATAGGGGTCGGGTAACCCGACCCCTACGGATTTTTACGGAAAATTCGTTATGGGAAGTTCGGTTCCTCCCAAGTCTTTACCTCGCCTCCAGCACCTCGATATCAATCTTGCCCAGAACATTATATATCGCTCTGACCTGCTCCAGGAGATCGCCGCGGGCCAGGGCGATATGCGACGGGTTGATGATATCCTCGCCCCATGAGGGGTCGAGCATGATCCAGTCCCCCACGAACGCCTCAACCCAGGCGTGGTAACCGAAACCTTCGCCGGGAGGCCAGTAAACGAGCCCGGTTACGGGGCGGGCGGGGATGCCGGCGGCGCGCATGAGGGCCACGGCCAGAGCGGCATGTTCGCCGCAATCGCCTTGCTTCGAATGTAGCGTCTGCAGGGCGTTGGAAAGATCCGGAGTAAAAGCTTTTTCAATATTCTCATAGACCCAGCGGTTGATCAGCCGCGCCGCCGCCAGCGAGTTTGTTTCAGCGCCAATTATTTCCCGAGCCAGACTGTCAATCTCCGCCGCGTCGGATTGAATATATGGCCCCGGCTCGATATACGGCTTGAGTCTTACCGACTCGACCGGAATCCCGACTATTTTTTCCGGTTCCGTCTGCCGTTTTAATTCGAGTATCAGCGCGCTTGCTGTATCTATGCTCACGGACTGGCCGTCGAATCTAAGAAAATCATCTTCGTTGATCCCGTTGATCCTCAATTTCAAATACTGCAATTTTTCCGGATCGGGGATCGGTTTGGACGGACGCACCAGATTATGAGCCAGAAAATCAAACGAGCTGTCGAGCGTTTTGGCCATGGATTCGGTTTCCAGCTTCATCAACATCCCCCCGCCCAGAGTAACCTCGAGCTCATGCCCGGCCATGTCGACGATCGTCCTGCCC
>CAZDAH010000012.1:4736-12920 GCA_964503405.1 uncultured Ignavibacteria bacterium | reverse complement strand
ATCAGCCTGTTCTTGCGGTAAGGAATAAGTGTAAATAATAATATTATTGCAAGCACAGCTCCTGAAACGTCCACTCCGCCGTATAAACAACGGTCGGGATGCCGTTGAAAATATAAGCGTCTTTGGAGATCATTTTCAATGATTGATGAATCCTGCCGGTCAAAGGGGGAGTGGGCTCGAATGATGAAATCAGCAGGCTGTCGCCGACCGTCAGATTCCCGGACGTGACCTCGGTTTTCAAATAGGCCAGGCTGTCGAGGTAATCGACCGGAAAGGGAAGAGGCAGAGTCGAGACCTGGCCGCCGATATAGGTCGTGACAATATACTCATCGGCTTCCCGCGCGCCGTCGATTGTCACTATTCCTGTACCTCCCGAGAAAATGGCTTTGCTCGAATACAGCTCTCCGCCCGGGGCCTGAAAGAAGCGCACATCCTTGGTGGTCATGGAATCGGTCTTGCCCATTACGCTGATTATCATGGTCATCTCGGTATCCACCCGCCAGCCTTCAATCGGACGGCTGGTGCGCTCCCAGGTGCTCGACGCGTATCCGATCTTCCCTCCCTGTAAATAAAGCCCGTACCATTCTGTGCCCAAGTATTTGTCAAAACGATAAGGATCGTCCGAAGGGAAAGCGGCCGCCGGCAACATGACCAGCAGAACCGTCAGGATTGTCGCAGCCCGCCTGCGCCAAAAATCAATACTTCTCATAATCCCTCCTTGAGATCAGCGGAAGCCGTTTATAACCCGAAAATATTTATGGCCGCGCCGGAGGCGGCAATGACTCCCCCCGCCAGCGCGTGAATATAGCGCTCCAGCCTGCCGAATTTCAACGACCACAATCCCCGGATTCCCGCGTATACCGCGGCGGTCATGGCGATAATAGTGGTTACCCCGAAAACGATGGTTACCGATATCAAACCGTACCAGTCGTACGCCGCCGCCGGGAACATCAGTAAGGGTATCAGCGGTTCGCAGGGGCCGAGAACGAAAATTATGAATAATGTCCAGAGGGTAATGGAACGCCGGCTGGAGTAATCGAGATGTTTACTCCCATGCATGTGATCGTGAGCATGCCCCCTGCGGCCGCTCCAGATACCCCATGTCCCGTAGGCGATTCCAAACGCGATAAGCGCGTAGCTGGCAATATCTCCCCGGATACTCTCTATGCCTTCGAGTCTGCCTGCCGTCAGGCCTAAACCGATCCCGACGGCGCCTATAGTGACCGACGACAGCACATGACCGATTCCGCAAGCAATTGTCACGAATAAGGTTCTCGAGGTCGACCAGTCCCGCGCTTTGCTTATGACGATAAAGGGCAAATAATGATCCGGGCCGATTAATGTATGAATAAAGCCGATGGAGATCGCGCTGGCGAGGAGGATAAACAAAGATGTTTCGGTCATCTATGTTCCCCTGAACTCATATCGAGGCCGGGCGTATTCATACAAGTCACCCCGCCATCTGTCTTAATCGCTCGGTTAACTTAGGCAAAATCTCGAAAATGTCGCCGACAATGCCGTAAGTGGCCACTTTGAAGATCGGCGCTTCCTCGTCGCGGTTGATGGCCACGATGGTGCGCGATGATTGCATGCCCACAAGATGCTGTATCGCTCCCGATATTCCGCAAGCCACATACAGCTTCGGATTAACCGTTTTGCCGGTCTGCCCCACTTGATGAGCGTATGGAATCCATCCGGCATCGACCGTTGCCCTGGAAGCCCCTACAGCCGCCTTAAGAACAGCGGCCAGCTCACGGACAAGCTTAAAGTTGGCCGGCTCCCGTAAACCGCGCCCGCCGGAGACGATGATATCAGCGTCGGTCAAGCTGATCTCCTGCCCCGATTCCGAGTACCTGTCGATTACTTTTGTTTTCGAGCCATGTTTGGCGGGATCGAACGCGAATTCGACGATCACGCCGGATCGTCCCTCGTCTATCGAAGGATCGTCAAACGCCTTGGGTCGAATGGTGGCCATTTGCGGTCCGGGGCCTGCAGGCGATACCTTGAAGATAGCCTTGCCGCCGTAAACAGGACGTGTCGCCAGGACGGCGCCGCCATCCCATTCTATATCCGTGATATCCGCGGCCAACCCCGACGAAAGAGTCGCGGCCAGCCTGGCAAACAATGACTTGCCCACAAATGTCGCGCCGCCGATTATGATCGCCGAATTTTCGGCTTTGCTTATGTCAGCGATTATTCCGCAATATGATTCATCGGAATATTCCTTGAGTTCGAGCGATTGACAGACCACCACCTTATCCGCCCCGATGGCGAAGAGTTCATCGGCCAGGCCCGCAACCGATTCCCCGATCAGGACTGCGGCGACTTTCCACGATTTCTCATCGGCAAGCTTTCTGGCAACTCCGACCGCCTGTCTCGAGGCCGGCGCGAGCCTGCCGTCCTGGATTTCCGCGAATGTCAGAATCCCTGCACCAACTGCCATTTACATCTCCTTTTCGATTTGCTGCTTTATTTCAAAATAAATATCATCGTAACTTTTGCCCGATTCTCTCACGGCCAGGATCATATCGTCGAACTCCGGGAGTATGATGCTCGTGCTGTCGAGATTTCCTATTTTCACCGCCACCTCGCCTCCGGTCGTGGCGATCTTAATCTCTCTGCGACTGAGCTTCATTCTCGATACCTCTCGAAATCTTATCCCCAGGGTCAGCCCACCGGCGAATATCATTCGGGCGAATTTGACTGTCTCGGCCGGTTGGCATAAGAGGGTGAGAAGATGACCCGGCCTGTTTTTTTTCATCATTATCGGCGTGACAAAAACGTCCAGCGCGCCAGCCGCAATCGTGTCGTCGATAAGCCGCCCGATCATCTCCGGGGTGGCCCGATCCAGATTGGTTTCCAGGATTGTTATACGATCCGATTCGAATTCCGTGTCGATCTCGCCGATGAAAAGACGCAGCAAATTCGGCAATTCCGGAAGGTCGCGGCTTCCCGCCCCAAAGCCTGAATTTTCGATTTTCAAATCGCCCGGAGTGGAGAAATCGGCCAGCGTGGTCAGAATGGCTGCCCCGGTGGGAGTGGTCAGTTCCGACTCGATATCGGTAAACCTCACCGGAATGTTTTTCAAGAGTTCCGCGGTGGCCGGCGCCGGGACCGGCATCAGTCCGTGGGCGGTCTTGACGTTTCCAATGCCCAGGGAAATCGACGAAGAATAAATCTTCTCGATTCCCAGCAACTTGAATCCCATTACTGCGCCGCAAATATCGATGATAGCGTCGACTGCCCCGACCTCGTGGAAATGCACTTTCTCCAACGTTTCGCCGTGGGCCGCTGCCTCGGCCTCGGCCAGACGATTGAATATTCTCGCGGCTTTTTCCTTTATATTTTCATCAAGCCCCGATTTATTAATTATGTCAATTACCTCTGCAGGCGTTCTATGAGGCTGTTTCTCGCCGACATCGACAGTAAATTTCGTGCCGGCGATATGATTCCTCGTTACCCGTTCGCATTTCATATTATAACCGGAAAGCTCGAGCTTATCGATTTCAGATGTAAACTGATCGAAGGGCAAGCCCGCGTCGAGTAGCGCCCCTATTATCATATCCCCGGCAACACCGGAGAAGCAATCGAAACAGGCTATTTTCATTTTTCAGATTTCGATTCAAAATGCCTGTTTATTATCTTCAGCGCCGCCATGGCCGCCCCGAATCCGTTATCAATATTCACCACCGTGACTCCCGGTGCGCAGGAATTGAGCATAGTCAACAACGCCGATATCCCGCCGAACGACGCCCCGTAGCCAACCGATGTCGGAACTGCGATCACCGGGGCCGAGACCAGGCCTCCCACCACTGAAGCCAGGGCGCCTTCCATGCCTGCAATCACGATTACCACCCCGGCTTTTTTCAGATTGTTCTGAAAGGCCAGCAGCCTGTGAATACCGGCCACGCCTACATCGAAAATACGTTCCGCCCTTTCGCCGAACGCCTCGATGGTGACCGCGGCCTCCTCGGCGATCGGGATATCCGACGTCCCGCCTGTTACGACGGCAATGGTTTCCGGCCGCCCCCGTTTCTCACGGCGGCCGGATTTCACTATCATTCGAGCGGTCTCATGATATTTGATGCTTTTGTATTTTCGCCTGAGCTTGTTGAATACCGATTTATCGACACGGCTGACAAGTATGTCGCCGCCGGATTTGCTCATTCTTCCGAATATCTTCATGATCTGAGCGTCTGTTTTCCCAGGCGCGAATATGACCTCGGGAAATCCCAGCCTGGTCTTTCTATGGTGATCTATTTTGGCGAAACCGATATCCTCGAATTCCAGGTTTCGCATTCTGCGCAAACCGTCGTCGACCGTCAGACGTTTTTCGGATATGTCCCGCAGTACGGATCTGATTTTTTCGGAATTCATGACAACTTATCGCCGACGGCGAATACCGGCGGCTGAGCCCCGTTTTCATCCTTGTTATTCAAGATGTAGTCCAGGTATTCCCGCAGCGAGCGGATGATTTCCTCCGGCGAGAGCATCCTGACCAAACCGGCCCTCATTCTCGATGCCTGTGGAAGCCCCTTTATATACCATCCGAACCTCGACCGCATTTTATACACGCCGAGAGGCAATCCGAAATGTCTTATGGAAAGCTGAAAATGCCTGATAGCCGTACTGATCCTCTCCGAGGCTGTCGGCTGGGCAGGCGGCTCGCCTTTTTCCAGATGCCTCTTAATCTGGCTGAATATCCAGGGATTGCCGAACGATCCACGGCCGATCATTATAGCGTCGCAGCCTGTCCGGCTGAACATGCGCGCCGCGTCGCCTGCGGTAAAAATATCACCGTTTCCTATTACTGGTATTGTAATGGATTCTTTCAATCGCCGTATCTGCGTCCAGTCGGCCTCGCCGGAAAAACTCTGGACCCTCGTGCGCGGATGCAGGGTTATAGCCGCGGCACCGCGATCCTCGACAATTTTCCCGACCTCGAGATATACCAATGACTGGTTATCCCACCCCGATCGAATCTTAAGCGTCACCGGAATCTCGACTGCTTTTACTACTTTCCCGGTTATCTCTTTTAATAAATTGAGGTTGCGAAGGACGGAACTGCCTCCGTTTTTGTCCACGATCTTTTTCACCGGGCAGCCGAAATTCAAATCGATAAAATCCGGTTCCAACTCTTCGACCATCCTGGCCGCTTCGGCCATAACGTCGGGATTCGCTCCGAAAAGCTGTATGCCGAAAGGCCGTTCGGAATTATCGAAATGCGCAAGCCGCAAGGTCTTCCGGCTTTTTCGGACTATGCCGTCGGCCGAGATCAGCTCGGAAACGCTTATATCGGCGCCGAATTCGCGGGCTATTCTTCGCGTCGGTGAATCGCTCACCCCGGCCACCGGGGCGCTTATTACTGCCATGGAGCCTTTAAAGTTAGGCGCATTCATTCCGACAATATACATGATGGCGAAATGGCCTGCAAGGTCATTTCGGCTGGGATGATAGCGTTAAAAAACGCCTTTTGGGCAACAATAAGTTGACAAAACGTCACCGCTTGCGCAAATTGCCGCGGTGCCCTTTCGGGAGGGGCTTATGCCTGAGATAATTGTTAAATTCGAGGACAAGGTGATCGAGAAATTCATTACCGAGAAGAAAAGAGTGACTATAGGACGAACCCCGGATAACGATATTGTCCTGGATAATCGAGGAGTCTCCCGTTGCCACGCCCAGATAGAGTTCAACAGCGATCAGGCGGTGCTGATCGATAACGAAAGCTTGAACGGGACATTTGTCAATTCCAGACGTATTTCGGAGGAGATCCTCAAAGACAACGACGCCATCGTCATCGGTAAGTATACTCTGTATTACCACGCGGTTCCCGAAAAATCGGCGTCGCCTTTTGACGGCGACGGCACTATGGTATTGCAAACGAAAAAGCAAAGGGAGCTTCTGGCCAAAGACGAGATCAACAAGAAGATAACCGCCGAGGCGGGGACATCCGTGCTTCTCGGCGAGGCCGGGGCCGATTTCGATCAATACCCGATTAATCGAAACGTGGTCACCATCGGGAAATCTTCGCTGGCCAATATCAAGGCCAGGGGGCTTTTCATTTCCGGGATTCAGGCAAAGGTCGTTAAGGAAGATGATAATTTCTGGATAGTAAACCTCGGCAAGAAAGGCAAGACAAAGATTAACGGCGAGGAGATCGATCGTCATAGACTCAAAAATGACGACATCATCCAAGTCGGCAAGACTGTCTATAGATTTGTGGAAAGCAGAGTGTAATGAGATACGGTTTTTTCTCCGATGTTCACGCCAACCTCGAGGCTCTGCAAGCCTGTGTAATCGATTTTAAATCCGAAAAAATCGATAAACTATATTTCCTCGGCGACGCTGTCGGTTACGGACCGAATCCCGACGAATGCGTTAAGCTGATTCAGGAAGTCTCCCTGGCTAACCTCATGGGAAATCACGATTACGCGGCGTTGGGCCTCATGGAAACCGAATATTTCAACCAGTACGCAGCCGAATCGGTGGGCTGGACCAAGGCCTCACTGTCCGAAAAGGCCATCGAGATCATGTCCGATTTCGAACTGAGCCATGAAATCGAAGATATCCTGCTGGTGCATTCCTCCCCCCGCGATCCCGAAAACTGGCATTATATACTTGATATGGAAGACGCCGAGGAAAATTTCGATTTTTTCACTCATAGAATCTGCCTGGTCGGACATACTCATCGACCCTACATTGTCAGCAAGAAAGACAATGAACCGGCCGTCCTGGCCCAGGAGACCGTGCTGACCATACAGGACGATCAGCGTTATCTGATCAATATCGGCTCGGTGGGTCAGCCCCGCGACGGCGATCCCCGCTGCTGTTACCTTATATATGACACGGAAAGCCGATGGATCGGTCTGAAGCGGGTCGCGTATAATGTCAAAAATACTCAGAAGGTAATGGCCAAGGTCGGCCTGCCCGAATATCTTATAGATCGTCTGGCCGTCGGCCGCTGACCGGCGTTTATTTCCCAATATTATATCCACGATCCCCGTCAAGAATCTTGTGGCGTGTCAAAATTCATCCCCGCACCATTAGCGGCAACAAGAGCCCAATTCCCGGAAATCGAGTCCATGTTGAGGAAAAACGGGGAAAAACTCTCCTTTGACATTCATTGAATTAAAATCTCTTTACCGAGCCCAAAAGAATGGCCGCCGCTCCTAAATATTGGGCGAATTATGCCGATTTTCATAACTGATATTTCCGAGCAATGGCGCAGGGGCTACGGCATCGCCGGACGTGGAAACCAAAGGAGTCTCTCAGGGATGTTAAAACGTTTTTCCGGGCTTATTCTATATGTTCTGATTACTGTCCTGGTGATAAGCATATACCTCGAACGTCCTGCGGCGCTCCGGACTGTCGAACTGCTGATTCAGGATACCATTTTCCAATTGCGGGGTTCGCGTCCGGTCGGCGGCGACGTTGTGATAGTCGGAATCGATGATCCCACCCTGGAGAGAATGGGCAGCTGGCCCTGGAACCGCGATAAGATCGGCAAGCTGGTGGAGGCCGTATCCGCTCAAGACGCCAAAACGGTGCTTCTGGATCTCACTTTCGAACCGGATAAATATCAGAAACTGGCAGGCTATACCGATTCATTGGCCAGATCCCTGTCGCGGGCATCGAACGTTGTCGTAGGTTATTACTTTTCCCAGACCGAACTGCCTCCCACCGGTATGGCGCTTCCCGACGGTTTGGCGCGCAGCGTGTATCGTTCGTTCACCAATCCCGAATCATTCTCGAGATTTCCGCCGGTAGCGGCCTCGTCCCTGAAGCCTCCGGCCGGACCCGTGGCCGACTCCTGCGCCGGCCTGGGATTTATAAATATCATTCCCGAAAATGACAGAAAAGTCAGATTGCATCCTTTGATCGTGGGTTACCGTGGAGAGTTCTATCCGTCGGCTCCGGTAGTCGCGGCCGCTCATTACGTAGGGGTCGCCCAGCATGAGATCGGCGTGCGCGTGGGACGATCCTTGCTCATGGCCGGCCGAAAAATTCCTACCGACAGGTTCGGAAGACTGGTCATCAATTATGGCGGTTCCGAACGGACGTTTAAACATTATTCCGCCGCCGACGTCATGAATAAGAATATTCCCCCCAAGGAACTCAGCGGCAAACTGGTTATTATCGGTTATACGGGCTACTCCGCTACCGACGTTTTCTCCACTCCCGTCT
>CAZDAH010000012.1:0-4726 GCA_964503405.1 uncultured Ignavibacteria bacterium | reverse complement strand
CGCTGAGTTGCTGGCCAACGTGACCGAGAACATCATTCACGGGAGCACATTGAAGGGGGTCAGCAATCAGTTCAACGTCAACCTGCTGGCGATTGCCCTCATCGGATTCTTCTGCGCGATAGTGCTTCCCAGAATAACCCTGGTGAATCGCCTGGCGGTACTCTTTCTGTTCCTGGTGATTCTGCTCAACATGAATTATGTCCTGTTCTCGTCATTCGGGATATTATTCGAATCGCTCTATCCGGCGATTCAAATCGTCCTCATGCTCCTTGCGGCTCCGTTCCTCAAGATGGAGGGCAGGTCCGGGACCGAGAGCGGCGAAGAAGAGGAAATCGATTATGAAGCTCTCCTGACAGGGAGCGATACTATCAAGGTCGGCGCCTGGGCGGATCAGACGCCAGGTTCCCGTTACGGGGTGACCGTTCCTCAGCATGCCGGAACCCTCTCCGGGGAAACGCTTCCGGGAACATCCGGCCTGATCAACTCGGGGACTCTTCCCCTTGCCAAGAGCACCTCGGTCGGCGAAGCCCCCGGGCCAGTTATGGAGCATTTCGGACGATACAAGATTCTCGGTACGCTTGGCAAGGGAGCCATGGGCATGGTTTACAAAGGGCTCGACCCGGCTATAGACAGGCCCGTAGCCCTCAAGACGATCAGGCTCGATCAGATACTTGAACCGAATGAAGCGAGCGAGCTTCGGGAGAGACTGGTTCGCGAAGCCAAGGCCGCCGGACAGCTGTCGCATCCGAATATCGTGACCATTTACGACGTCGGCCAGGAAAGCAATATTCAGTATATCGCCATGGAATTTTTACGGGGCAATACGCTTGAATCATTGATAAGCTCAGGCGCCAATATGGATTACAAGACCCTCTCGAGCGTGATATTGCAGGTTTGCGACGCGTTGGAATACGCTCACGAGCACGGTATTGTGCATAGGGATATCAAGCCGGCCAACATAATGATACTCGACGGCAACAAAGTCAAGGTCATGGATTTCGGCATCGCCAGGGTCGACAAGTCGGCTTCGATGACCCAGACCGGCACAGCGCTCGGCACCCCGAACTACATCTCGCCGGAGCAACTGAAAGGGCAATCGGTAGACAGGCGTTCGGATATCTTTTCGCTTTCGGTCGTATTCTATGAACTTCTCACGGGACTAAAACCGTTCAGGGGTGAAACACTCTCGGCCCTCATTTATTCCATTCTGCATACCGAACCGCCGGCGCCGTCGGAGGTGAATCTGGATATTCCCAGAATTTTCGACAAGATAATCGCCAAAGGGCTGGTCAAGGACCCCGATTTCCGCTTCCAGAAGGCCAAAGACATGGGTGATATTCTTCGCAAGCTGGTCTGATCATAGAGCATGGAGATTTGAGGAGGGAGCCTCGGGACTACGGTCGCGGGGCTTTTTTCTATTGGGCCATATATCTCCTCAAAACGCTTGCACCGGTCATCCGTTTATCTATATCATATTGAGGATTTTCGATTGGAGGTTTGGATGGAGAGGATAGATTTCCCGCTTGCCGGCAACAGCATTATAATGGCAGTCGTCATATTCATTCACGTCTTTTTTGCCTTCATAGCGGTCGGCGGGGCGGCGCTTGCGGTGTTCGCCGAATGGAGGGGCCGCAGAAACCACGATGACGATTACATTACCATGGCCCGCCAGGTGACCAGATTTCTAGCGGATATGATGAAGATAAACGGGGTTCTGGGGGTGGCCATCGTGGTTCTGGCCATCGGGCTCTGGGGTACCTTTTCCCGGCTGCTCTATTCGGTAATGTTCTGGCCGTTCGTCACCGAAGGGCTTTTCTTTCTGCTATTGATGATTTTCTCGATTTCCTACAATAATACCTGGGAGAAGGTGTCTGCGTCCACCCATATGCTATTCGGCCTTTTAACCGCATTCTCGGCCGCGGTGACCGCGTTCCTGATTAACGGTATCTGGGCCTTCATGATGGTTCCCGGGAACTGGATCGCCACTCAAAACCGTTGGGACGCTTTCTTCAATCCGATATTGTATGAGTCGTTTTTGCATATGATCCTCCCTTGCTTCATCAACGGCTCCCTGGCCGTCTTCATTTGGAGCTACTGGAAATCGAAAAAGAAAGATCTTCATGCCGAATATTACTCGAAAATCAACAGATTCACGGCCAGAATCGGCGGGATCCTGATCTTCCTGCAGCCGATCTCAGGATTGAGTTTCCTGTTTAAGGTGAAATCGGCGACATCGAATCTGCCCACTCCAAATCCATGGTCGCAGCTGTGGACTGGCTTGGGGCGCCCGTATCTGAATGCCATGATGGCTCTGGCCGGCGTGGCGGTGATTTTCACCATTCTCTATTGGATCATCGGACACGAGAAAGGCCGCAAGTTCCTGGTTGGCTCCGCTATGGCCATGTTCGTCGCTTTTTTCATGGGAGGATATGCCCGCGAGAAAGCCCGCAAACCGTATCTGGTCTGGGGGACCATGCATATGAATCAACTCATGGTCGGCGAGAAAGCGGCGGCAACAGGGGGCAGCGAGTTTTCCGGTGAACAGGTTTTCGAGGACTGGGGATGCAGAGCCTGCCATGTATTCCAGGGCAGCGGCGGCTCGGTCGGTCCGGAGCTTCTCGATCTCAACGACAGATATTCGTTTGAAAAGTTGAAAGTATTCTTGAAAAACCCGCCGGAAGACATGCCTCCTTTCGAGGGTTCAGACGAGGAATTGGACGCGCTTTCCAAATATGTTATCGAGGGATCGCATCATTAGCCGCGGCTTTTTCAAAGGGCGGATTCCCGCCCAATTTGAACCGGAGCGCATCAAATAGAGGAAACGAAAGAAGGATAGAATGGGCAGAGTGGCGATGGTCATGTCCGGCGGCGGCGCCAAGGGGGCTTTTGAACTGGGAGCGGCCGACTATCTTATCCGCGACAGGAAAATAGATCCGGCCGCCCTGGTCGGCGTATCGACCGGCAACTTGAACGCGGCCATGCTGGCCCAGGGAAATGGACGGGCCGGGTTGCTGGAACAGCTTGATAAGCTGAAAGAAATCTGGTTCGGCATAATCGATAACGAGGACATCTTCGAAAAGCGCATCGCGGGGATAGCCGGGTTATTTCTGAAAGCCGACAGCGTTTACTCCAACGGACCGCTCTGGAATCTGATTAAAAAACACGTTGATCACGATCGTCTCAAAAAATCCGGCCGAATCCTGCGGGTCGGGGTCGTCGGGCTGAAATCGGGTGATTATTTCGTGGTCGACGGTTCCTATTCCGGGATTCAGGAGATGATCAGGGCCTCGGCGGCTATCCCGGTCTTCTTCAATCCGGTGGATAGAGAGGGAGAACGGTATGTCGACGGCGGAGTGAGGAATGTCACCCCTCTGAATTCGGCGTTTCAGGTACTTAAAGAGATGTCGGAAACGGGGCATCCGGAATCGGACCGAAGAGCTTATGATACAATCTTTGTGATACTGGCCTCTCCGCTGAAACATGAGATCGTCGGCGACGATAACAAGCTCGACAGCGGCCTCGAAATCGCCGCCAGATCGCTTGAACTGCTGGTCAACGAGATTTATATCAACGATCTTCAGCTGGCGGCCACGGTCAACGCCTCGATCAAATATTACGAGACACTTAAGAGAAAAAAAATCGCGCCGGCGGGATTCCCCTTTAAGAACCACAGGTATGTAAACCTGGTCGTGATCCAGCCGGACAAACTGTACATGGGATCGCTCGAATTCGACAGGGAGAAAATAAGGACAGCGTTCAACGCCGGCAGGAGAAAGGCTAAACAGGCGGTGGAGTCAGTAAGGGGCGGCTCGAATATTGAGAGAAAAACATTTTCGGAAAAGCACCAGACACTCAAATCCGCCTGATCCGGGAACTTTTCCCTTGAAGAACCCTATATATCCCCATATACTGTACTTCGATAAGCAGGCGAGAGGTTAGACATTATGCTGAAAGCGATAAAGAAGATATTCGGGACTAAATCGGAACGGGAGACCAAGAAACTTGGGCCCGTGGTGGCCGAGATCAACGAGATCTTCGCGGTGGTGAAGGACAAGCCTGACGAGTGGTTTCCGCGGAGAACATCCGAGCTGAAATCGGAAGTAACAGCTTATCTGGTAGAAATGGCGGCTGATCTCGATCCCGATTCCATGGATCCGGATATCTATAAAAAAGAATACAGGAAACGTCTCGATTCCAAACTCGTCGAGATCCTGCCGGAAGTCTTCGCTATGGTCAAAGAGGCCTGCCGCAGGCTTGTGGGTAAATCATGGGACGTCTCCGGAATCGAAATGACATGGGATATGGTTCCATACGACGTTCAGCTTATCGGCGGAGTTGTCCTGCACCAGGGTAAAATCGCGGAGATGGCCACCGGAGAAGGCAAGACCCTGGTGGCCACCATGCCGCTGTGCCTGAATGCTCTGACCGGCAAAGGGGCGCACCTGGTCACGGTCAACGATTACCTGGCCCGCCGCGACGCTCAATGGATGGGCAGGATTTACGAGTTTCTGGGTCTGAGCGTTGGGTGTATTCAATCGAATATGACTCCCATGGAACGTCAACGCGAATACAAATGCGATATCACCTACGGCACCAACAACGAGTTCGGCTTCGATTATCTGCGCGACAACATGGCGGTGCGGGGCGAGGACCAGGTGCACAGGTTTTTCTCGTTCGCCATTGTCGACGAGGTCGATTCGGTGCTTATCGACGAGGCCCGGACGCC
>CAZDAH010000011.1:41180-42974 GCA_964503405.1 uncultured Ignavibacteria bacterium | reverse complement strand
CAGTTCCCGCCCCCCCCAAACTCCCCATACAAAGAGATCATGGGCCATGAGGGGCTGGCCTTCGGTATACCTTATTTATGCGCGGCGGCCAGCAATAAAAACGTCGGGCCAGGCGACCCGACGCTTCAGCCATAATATATGATTTCGCCGCCCTATTTCACCCTCTTGGGCGAGCGCTTCTCCCATTCCACAATGATCGGGCTGGCCACGAATACCGAACTGTATGTGCCCACGAGGATGCCCATGGTCAGGGCCAATGCAAAATCGAACAATACCTCTCCGCCGATGAACAGAATCACCAGAACGACTATCAGAGTGGTTCCCGACGTTATGGCCGTGCGCGAAAGAACTCCGTTGATGGAGGAGTTGATGGTTGACGCGAAATCGGTGCGCTTGCGGAAATTCTTGAGATTCTCCCTTATCCGATCGAACACAACGACCGTGTCTGTCAGCGAGTATCCGGCCAAAGTCAGAAGCGCGGTTATCACCAGCAGCGATATCTCCCTGTTCAACACGAAATATATCCCCATTACCGCCAGGATGTCGTGGAAAGTGGCGATTGTGGCCGCCACCCCGAATCGAAAATCGAAGCGAATCCAGATATAGATCAAAATCCCGATCAGCGCGAATACGATCGCCTTGATGGCGTCCGTAGTAAGCTTGTCCCCCACCCTCGAGCTGATATTATTGGTGGAGTCGAGAGTGAATTTGTTGTCCGGGAAACGATCGCTGATGGCGGTTTTAAGCATATCCCCAAGCCGGTCCCCCTCGGCGGCCACCATGTTGACGACCATGCTCCCCTCCTCGGTCCAGGTGGTCTCCGGCACGGCGTTCTGAATCTCCCCCTGCAGCTTAATAATAAACGCGTTGACGAATCCCTCGCCCTGCATAGCCTGAATCTTGGCCTTTCCCTGCCCTATTTCCGAAAGGGCGCTTCTAACCTGATCCACCGACACCGGCCTTTCGAAACTTCCGATAATTTCCGCGCCGCCGGTGAAATCTATTCCCATGTTGGCTTTTCCCAAAATGATAAGCATGAAAGCCACGATACCCAGGGCGAGAAGCACTCCGGACAAAACAAACGAGTATTTCCTTTTCCCTATAAAATCAATATTGGTCTCTTTAATTATCCTTATCATTTTCAATTACCCCGTCAAATGGAAAGGCTTTTGTATTTCTTTCTCATGTCGAAAATCACCTTGGTGATGAACAACGCGGTAAAAAGCGAAAGGAACACGCTCACCGACAAGGTTACCGCGAATCCCCTGATCGGCCCCGATCCGAAAATGAACAAAAACAGTGCGGTAATGAGCGTGGTTACGTGGGAGTCGATAATTGTCAAGAGCGCTCTGTCGTAACCAGCGTCGATAGCGGCCCTGATGGTCTTGCCCGTCCGAAGCTCCTCCCTGATCCTCTCGAAAATCAGTACATTGGAATCAACCGTAATGCCCACAGTCAGGATTATCCCGGCGATTCCCGGCATGGTCAGTGTGGCGTTGACTCCCGGGACGACCATGAACGCCAGCAGGAAGACGATATTCAGGACCAAGGCGATATTAGCTATTAATCCGGAAGTCTTATAGTAAATCCACATAAAAACGATCACGAGTATCACTCCCACAGCCGATGCCAGTTTTCCCCGGTTGATTGAATCCTGCCCCAGGGCCGGACCGACAACCGTGCTCTGGAGTATCTCCACACTGGCCGGCAGCGCGCCCGCCTTCACCAGCGCGCGCATCGCATCGGAATTGAGCGGGCGGTCGACATACCCCTCGTGGAGGATGGCCCCGACGA
>CAZDAH010000011.1:39723-41170 GCA_964503405.1 uncultured Ignavibacteria bacterium | reverse complement strand
GCCTTCAAAAGTACCGAAAGCAGATAAGCGTCGTTGATAGTCGCCTCTCCTCCCATGGTAATCTGCCCCCTCTTGGAGATGCGCGATTCGATATTAGGTGCCGATTCAACCATGTCGTCGATAACAATCGCCAGCGCCTCGTTGATATGCTGACCGGTTATCCTCGAAAAGGTTCGGGCCCCCTGCGAGTCGAGCTCGAAATTAACCACGGGCCGGCGATATTGATCGAAAGCTTCTTTTACCGAGGTGATTGGCTCGCCGGTCATCTCCACGTTGCTGTTCAGGAAATAGAGCGATTGGAACTGCCGGTCGCCTCTTTTCACAGGCCGGGTACCGTAGGTGACTTTGTAATTAGGCGGAATGACGGCCTTGACCTCGTCAATCTCCAGATATCTCTTGACGTCGATGAAGTTTTCCATGGTAATTTCCCACCAGCCGCCGATCCATCTGTCCAGCAGAGCCGAAAAAGGATGGCTTTTTTCGAACTCGGCTTCATCCTCCACAACCTCAGCTGTATCCGGCGCGACATCCTCGCCGAAAATATCGCTGATATCGTCGGCGGAGGTGTCTTTTGGGACCGTTTCGGATGCTATTTCCGGCTGCCTTGAATCCTTTGCCAAAACCTCCGCCAGCACCGAATCGATGGCGTTCAGAGTGTTCTGACACTCATCTGGTGACCTCAGTAAGTGAAACTGAAGCTGAGCAGTGTTTCCGATAAGCTCTTTCGCGGCAGTAACATCCGTAAACCCGGGCAAATCGACCACTATTTGGTCTACCCCGGATTTTACGATTTCCGGCTCGGTGATTCCGTATTTGTCCACCCTTATCCTGATTTTCTCCAAAACCTGGTCCTGAATGTCGCCTGAAACCGAACCGCCGAGCGGGTCTTTTACCTGCAAGACCATGTGGACCCCGCCCTGAAGGTCGAGACCCAGCCGCAATGCCTTATCTTTCAAAGAGTAAAAGGTCTTGGGATCGTCTGTTTTCAAGGCCTGGCGGTCCTGAGTGTAGAATTCCACCGTGGGGTAAAGCAGTACGATGGATACCAGTATCGCCAGAACGATTACGATAATCCAGGTTAATTGTCCTCGTCTCATTCCTTAATTCTCCCGAACGGAATTTTCGAAAAAATCCAAATACAAGCGGGCAATATAACTACAATCAGCTTAATGTCAATAAATTTCAGCCGGATAAAACCGCGCTTTCGGCCGCCTGCCGTCAAATGATTCTTCTCCCCGAATCAGAGTCGAACATCAACATTTTCTCACCGTCCATCCTTGCCGTCACCTTCGCCCCTGCCTTGAAACCGCCTTCGGTCACAATCCGAATCTCGTCGCCATTGGCCGTAACCAGATATAACAATACCGACCGCCCCAGATTCTCCAACGATTTCACCTCGCCTTTGATATTCCCCGAATCATCTATTTGGATATCCTCCGGCCTGACA
>CAZDAH010000011.1:39493-39713 GCA_964503405.1 uncultured Ignavibacteria bacterium | reverse complement strand
CGCCCTCGGTAAACAGATCGGGGGGGTTAATGTAGAGCTCGTTCGGGGCGCCCGACGATACTATTCTGCCTTCCTTCATGATGAAAATCCTGTCGGCCAGGCTCATCGCCTCGACCTGGTCGTGTGTCACGTATATCGATGTTCCTAAGACCCGTTTGTGCAAAGCGAGTATTTCGCCTCGCATCCTCATGCGCAGTTCGGCATCGAGATTGGAAAGCGG
>CAZDAH010000011.1:33268-39483 GCA_964503405.1 uncultured Ignavibacteria bacterium | reverse complement strand
ATAGTCCGGCCGCCCAGTTGACTGATTCATTGGTATCGGACTTGGGTATTCTCCTCGATTTGAGACCGAATTCGAGATTCTGCCGGACATTCATATGCGGATACAACGCGTAATTCTGGAAGACCATGGCGATATCGCGCCTTCGAGGCTCCCATTCCGTTATGTCCTGCCCGTCGAGCAAAATAGAGCCGTTATCGGGTATCTCGAGGCCGCAAATCAGGCGCAATAGAGTGGTTTTGCCGCATCCCGACGGCCCCAGCAACACGGCCATCTCGTTCTCGGCGATTTGCAGGTCTATGCTGTCTACCCCAGTCACCTTGTTTTGGTGCGCTTTGCTGATGTTGCGAAGTATTAGTTTCATCCGAGGGCAATTATAGACGATCGGGCATCTTTCTTCAAACAATTTCTATTAATAATGGAACAACAAGGAATAATCGGGTGTTTCAAGTGTATGAATCTTGGGAGGAAGGGAATACCTCCGAACGCCTGATTGAAATCTGATTTCTCTCTCTCTTTCAAAGGGATCGGGAGCCGGCCCGCAAGGCCGGCTTTTTTTATGATTAATCTCATCAAAATTCGTACTCAACGGCAACATCCCCCGAGGGAAGAGGGAATTGCCGCAAGAGGGGGGAATGAACTCGTGATTCAATTGTATCATTGTCATGAATGTAGAAACCCTTCAGAGGCCGATTCGGGCGGGAACTGGCCGTCAGGACAGATTCTCCAGCCAGGCGCTGACTCACCGTGAATCCCTGATGCGGCTGGCCAGAAGGCTCACAGGCGATATCAGCACCGCGGAAGACCTGATTCAGGACACTTACCTGAAAGCGTTTAAGGCGTTCGGCAGTTTCGAGGGGGAAGGACGCTGCCGGGCCTGGTTGAAGAAAATTATGATGAATACTTATATAAACATGTACAACCGTCGAAGAAAAGTCGTCTTCTTTAATAGCGATAGCGGCGAACTCTCCGAGATCGCCGGCCGACCCGGAAACAACGTCCTGCTGGACCACGAATTCGACGAGAAAATTATTTTGAGGAATTTTGTCTGCGACGAGATAAGAATTTCCCTTCTGGCCCTGCCCGCCGAATACAGGGCGATAGTTATCCTCTACGACATGCTTGGAATTCCGTATAAGGAGATTTCGGAGATGCTCTCGCTGCCCATCGGCACGGTAAAATCCCGTCTATTTAGAGGACGGCGCAGTCTCAAGCTAAGCCTGACCGATCCGGAAATCTCTGGCAACGGCCACAACAAGACCGCCTGCGCCGATCTATAACTGCGTCATTACGCCTCGATCCATTCCCTTGTATTCGGCTCGGCAGGATCATTCCGGATTTCATCCGGATCATTATCCAGAGAATAATCGACTTTTTGACTTGCCGTCCCGGAATAGTCTGAAATCGAGCCGCTCACATGCCGGCCGCATCGCCAGGTGAAATTATTTCGTTGACCGACGCCGATTCATAATCTATAAGGACTCACCTTACAACTCATGCGCCAAGGAGGAAGTATGAACTGGAAGAGATTATTGCTGGCCGCGCTGGTCGCTTACATTTTCCTTCAAATAAGCGATTTTGTGCTGCATGGAGCCCTCATGTCGGGAGCCTACGAACCGCTGGCCCAGATCGGGGTATTCAGAACGGAGACCGAGATGATGCCCTACATGTGGGTAATGTTCCTCACCGGGATTGTCTTCAGCTTTTTTTTCACCTTTATTTTCGTCAAGGGATACGAGGGCAGGGGAATCGCCGAGGGAATTCGTTACGGCCTGTATATTACCGTTTTCTGGTCATTCGTCAATGCTTTCAATTCCTTCACCATTTACCCCATCCCTTATTCCATGGTCTGGAGCTGGATATTCATAGGGTTATTCCAGTTGGTTGTCATGGGCATCCTGGTGGCGCTAATCTACAAGCCCAAATAGGCCGGGGGATCCGATTGCGGCAATCGAAGCGTTCCCCGTGCCCGAAATGCAGCTTTTGATCATACCGGCCTCGGAAAATATCGCATTTGGCAAATAATACTTGTTGTCAATTGTAGATATTTGCCTATATTTCTGAAGCATGCAATCTGAGGAGTTTGATCTTTCAAATTTGATTTTCTTAATCTTTTACGGGAGGAGTTTATGAGGTTTGTTATTGGACTCTCGCTGGCCTTATTGTTGATCCCGGCGGCGTTCGGTGGAAACGTCGATTCCGAGCTCGAGGCCATGGTCGCGAAGGCGGAACAATCAGAGTTGTTCCCCACGCTGATCTTCATGACCGACCAACTCGACGTCCGGGCCATGAAACATCAGCATAACCTGATCTCGGCGACAAGGGCGCAGCGGCATTTCGATGTCATCACCGCTCTGCGGGAGATTGCCACTGTCAGTCAGCCCGATCTGCTGGCTGAGCTGGCCGACGCGCAGGCCCGGGGAGAAATCGGGATTTTCCGCGGTTACTGGATCGCCAACATGATCTGGGCCGAGCTGAATTCCGAAATGATTCATCGTGTCGCGGCCAGGGACGACGTTTACATGGTGTACTCCGATTTCAAAGGGGAGATTATCGAGCCGATCATCGAGAAAACCGATGATCCTCCCCTCATCTCCTCTGTCGAGGTTGGCCTTCGCGCCGTGCGCGCCGACAGCATGTGGATGATGGGTTATACCGGCGAAGGACGCCTGGTCTGCAACATCGATACCGGCGTGGACGGTTCGCATCCGGCCCTAAATCACAGCTGGAGAGGCTCCAACGGCTATACTCCTGAGGAAAGCTGGCTCGATACGGCCAATCCTAACAGCAACTTCCCTCATGACGAACAAGGACACGGCACTCATACCATGGGCACGATTTGCGGGCGAAGCCTGACCACAGCCGACACGGTCGGGGTGGCCCTGGATGCCCAATGGATCGCGGCACGGGCTATCGACGTTAGTGGCGGCAATGTGGCTATGGCCTTCCAGTGGGCAGCAGATCCGGACGGCAATCCCAATACCATCAGCGACGTTCCCGACGTCATCTCCAACTCCTGGGGAGCCATAGGCGGCTGCCCTACCACTTACTGGAGTCTGATCGATAACTGCGAGGCTGCCGGTGCGGCGGTTGTATTCGCGGCGGGCAACGAGGGACCCGGAGGGCAGAGCTTGAGGATCCCGGCAAATAGAATCACAACCCCGTACAATTGCTTCTCGGTCGGGGCCATCGACGGCCGCAGCAACAATTTCCCCATCGCGTCGTTCTCCTCCAGAGGCCCCTCGCAGTGCGACGGAATCACCATTAAGCCGGAAATTGTCGCTCCCGGCGTTAGCGTAAGATCATCGGTGCCGGGGGGCAGTTACCAAGGCGGCTGGTCGGGAACATCCATGGCCTGCCCCCACGTGGCCGGAGCCGTTGCCCTTCTGCGGCAGGTT
The DNA here is from genome assembly GCA_964503405.1 of uncultured Ignavibacteria bacterium. Classification (GTDB taxonomy): domain Bacteria; phylum Zixibacteria; class MSB-5A5; order UBA10806; family UBA10806; genus JAZGHS01. The sequence goes on along the minus strand of CAZDAH010000011.1, from coordinate 36,088 downwards.
AACCCCAATGCCTCCGTGGACACGATAAAATGGGCGTTAATGGAGACGGCAACCGATCTCGGATCGAACGGCGAAGATAACGCTTACGGCTGGGGAATCATAAACATCCTCGCCGCTATGGAGCTGATCCCCGAAGTTGACGCGCCATATCTCTTCCCCAACGCGGTTTATATCGACGAACCCAACGACAACTACCCCGATCCGGGCGAGACGATAGATCTCACAGTAAGGATTAGAAACAGCGGCCTCGACGCGGAAAACGTGTACGCTATTCTTTCCACGGAAGACCCGTACGCCGCGATCGGCCAGGATTCGGCTTCATACGGTAATATTGCTCAAAACGATACGGCTCTTTCGAGTTTCCCTTACAGCGTGACTTTCTCGCAGGATACTCCAGCCGGACATCTGGTGGCATTCGATTTCTATATCGCCGCTGACGGCTACGAGGCCACCAGGTCTCTTTCGGTCATGGTCGGCCGCCTGACCGATCCGGCCATCGAGACCCACGATGCTGGAAACGTGAGATTCACAATCTCCAATTTTGGCCAATACGGCCTCGACCCGGGCGGTATGAATGGAGCCTGGCCCGGTGTCGGGTTCAAAATGCCCCAGAACGGGCAGAATTACCTGTTCGAGGGCGCTTTGTTTATCGGTGACGGCCCCACCCGCGTTTCCAACGGGGCCAGGGATCAGGATCAGAACATCGGCGACGATTTCGTGGCCATGGCCGAAATAACCATCGCCGAGCCGGGCCCCTGCGCCGACCAGGAATTCTACACAGTTTACACCGATCAAAGCGCGGAAAACCCACTGGGAATATCGATTGACCAAAAGACGTTCGCTTTTACCGAATCTCCCGATGACGACTATGTCATATTCAAATACACGATCACCAACACGGGAACCGAGGATCTCGAAGGTGTCCTGGCCGCTCATTTCGAGGACTGGGATATACCCTGGAACGTGGCCACCGACCGGGTAAATTTCGACCGTGCCCGTAACCTCGGCTACGAATACTACACCAATATCTATCGCGGCCAGGTCGTTCTCTCGGAGATGGGGGTTTACTCCTTCAAAGCCCTGGATAACGCCCAGGAAGTTTATCCTCCCCGCTTCACCATGGAAGATAAATGGAATTATATGAACGCCGGCATTACCGATACTGCCATCACCACTCAGATGGATTGCTCGATCATCATTACCACCGGCCCCTACGATATTCCCATGGGTGAGTCTGTGGTCGCGGCTTTCGCCATACTCGGCGGAACATCGCTATCCGATATTCAGGCCAACGCCGACGCCGCCCTTGCCGCCTACGGCGGGATGACTTCGGTCGATGACAATCCGATTCAAACCGGCAGCTTCTACCTCTCTCAGAACTATCCGAACCCGTTCAACGCCCAAACCACGATAGCGTTCAATGTGCCCTCGGCCCGGGAAGTACGGTTGGAGGCCTTTGATCTGCTGGGCAGAAAAGTGGCGGTCCTGGTGGATGAGCGACTTGAAGCCGGTTCCCATACGGTCGTTTGGGACTGTTCGGAGCTTTCCTCCGGAGTCTATTTCTATCGCCTGGCGATCGGCGAGAATACGACTTCGCGGAAGATGACGTTGCTGAAGTAAGCGCGCGAGTTTCAACCGCCAAAAACAGAAAGGGCAGGCCGAAAGACCTGCCCATTTTATTCGGCATTAACCGCGGTTATGAGATTCTCTGATCCACCTGTTGGATACCGTTGAGAAGGTTCTTGTCTATCAAGATGTACTTATCGGCGGCCTGGCGAAGTATATAGGAACCGCCCAGGTTTGCCACCTCGACGTGCTTTCCGAGATCCTTGACGTTTTCAACCAGCACTGCGAAATCCTCGTCGCCGGAAACAAGGATGGCCGTATCATAGTGGTCTTTGAAAGCGTGAGAGAGCATGTCAATGACAATAAAAGTATCAACCCCTTTTTCCACGTACGTGGGGATTGAAACGAATGTGCCGTCGGGAAGAGTTTGCTTGACCAGCCTTTTCTCCAGCCGGCCGAACTTCTTGGTCAGGTAGGGCACGGTATCGAGAGAATCAAAAAACGACTGCTGCTGACGAAACTTCTCCTCGTCATCCTCTTTGTTCAAGGGCGCGTTGTAGTAATACACTCGAATCAGATGCCTGTCGCCGACCAGCCTTCGGGAGAACTCGTTGAAATCCAGATTAGTCCTGCCCATCACATGCTTGAGGCTGTGATACAGATTATTGCCGTCGATAAACACCATCACCCTCTCTCTATTGCCGTCCCTGCTAAATACGCTCATAATAGATACTCCGGTTAGAATATTTCGATAGCCGATATTCCGAACGAGTCGAATAAAAAACGCGAGTCGATCTTACGGTTCTCTATCTTTCGCCTCCTTTCGAAAAATATACCGTATCGCACGGTACAGACCGCGGATGGGACAATCCGGCGACTTATGAATCGGGATTATCCTGAAATTCCGCTTACCTTTTGCCCAGATGCCTGTCTAAATAGAATAACGTTCCGGGTTTGCCCTCTACCATCCTTATCTGGTCGAGGATCTCCTCTGCCGTGGCCTCTTCCTCCACCTGCTCGGTGATAAACCACTGCAGATGCGCCGTGGTGGCGTAGTCTTTTTCCTCTATCGCCAGAGCGTTGATCTTGTGGATCTTCGAGGTCACCTCGCGTTCGTGAGCGAGGGATTTTTCGAAAACCTCCTGGACTGATTTGAAAGAGGCGGGAGGAGCGTCGATGGCCGCGAGAATAACCCGGCCCCCGCGGTCGTTCATGAAATCGTCCAGCTTAAAGGCGTGCTCTCTCTCCTCTTCG
>CAZDAH010000011.1:25884-33258 GCA_964503405.1 uncultured Ignavibacteria bacterium | reverse complement strand
GTTCGAAAGACCTTCAAGCCTGATTGAATCAAAATAGGCTGCCATGGAGAGATATAGATACTCCGAATACAATTCGGCGTTGATTTGTTCGTTGATAGCTTTCTGCATTTTCTCGCTAATCATAAAAAGCTCTCGATCCTTTCCCTGCGATTTTCTCGACAATTTATATCAGAATCGACCTGCCCGGGTAATCCGCTGCGGGTCACTGTCTTTGATCGCAATCCCGTTTTCTCGTCCCGTTCGCATACTTCGCTGATTACTTTTTGCTCTTGCTCCAGACACCGCCCTTCTCCACCCAGCCGTAACGCGCCTCGCCGTTTTTCTTATGCACGCTGATATCGTAAACGTCAAGCTGGCCCTTATTGTCCTTCATGAAGACGTCGAGATCGTATACGCTGCCGTCGGTGCCGTTGAAATCGGCGCAGGCGAAGTAGATCCCGTCGCCCAGAGTGGAAAGCTTGTCTTCATGGACCTTATCGAGTTTCAAGGCCAGCGCTTTGCCTTGTTCCTGATCGTACACGAGGAAAAACCCGCCCTTCAATTCAGAGTCGTTGTTCACATATCCGGCAATAGCGTCGGCCAATGCCTCCATCGTCAGGCCGGCTTTTTTCGACGACGGATGTTCTGAGGGATGCTCCGAGGGGTGTTCCTGAGCCAGAGCATTCAGCGGTCCGGCAAATACGAAAACGGCCGCGCTTAATAAATTCATTGCCAGCAAATTTCTGATCGTCTTTCTCTTGCGCATCAAATTCCTCCCGTCAAAAAATTTATTTTCCTGATAGCGCTTTCAGTAACCAATCCCGATAGATCGCGGTTCCCTTAGACAATTCCGTTAAACGCAAATCTGTCCTATTTAATCTGAGCTTTTTCTTTTTCAAAAGAGCTAATTTCGCGCATCAAAGCGTCGAAAATCTCGCTTTCTTCGTATCTTCCCAGAATCTCCCCCCTCCTGGTCAGCATAATCCTTCCTTTTCCCCCGATAACACCAATGTCCGCATTGGCAGCTTCGCCCGGCCCGTTGACCAGACATCCCATCACCGCGACTTTGATGTCTGTCGTGACTTTCTCCAGCGCTTTCTCCACTTTGCCCGCCAGTTCGTAAACATCGGTCTCGGTCCTGCCGCACGACGGGCAGCTGATCAGTTCCAGGCCTCTGCGGCGTATCCCCAGGCCCTGCAGAATTGCCCAGCCGGCTTTGATCTCTTTTTCGATATCGGCCGATAGAGATACTCGCAGCGTGTCGCCTATTCCCTCATGCAGGAGATGCCCCAGCGCTACCGCGGTCCTGATGGCCCCGACAAACTCCGTCCCCGCCTCGGTGACTCCGAGATGCAGAGGATAATCGCATTTGTCGGCGATCAGAGCATAGCATTCTATTGTCTCCAGCGGCGACGATCCCTTGATCGAAATGACGATATCGCGGAAATTATGTCGTTCCAGTATCTCCACGTGTCGCAGCGCCGATTCCACCATCGCCTCCGGCTTGGGGCCGCCGTATTTGTCTACCAGCTCGGTCTCCACCGACCCGTGATTGACCCCGATCCTGATGGGCAATCCTTTCTCCGCTGCTTTCTCCACCACCGCCCGAACATCATCCTCGCCGCCAATATTGCCCGGGTTGATCCTGAGCTTATCGAATCCGGCGTCGGCGGCCATCAGCGCGAATCTGTAATTGAAATGGATATCGGCCACAAGCGGAACGTCGGTCCCCTTCTTGATATCGGCCAACGCCTCCGCCGCCCGGCGGTCCGGCACAGCCACGCGCACGATCTCCGCTCCGCATTCGGCAGCGCGGTTTATCTCGGATATGGTCAAATCCACCTTCTCCGGCGGAGTGTTGACCATAGTCTGCACGGCGATCGGGTTATCGCCCCCAATAGCTATATTCCCGATCTTCACGACCCGGGATTTTCGTCTCTTACAGATCTTATGGATATTCTTCCTCTTTCTCGTCGTAAACAAGTATCGGGGAAGTCCCGCGCGACTGGCCGATCTGCTTGATCCTCTCCACCACCCTGTTGACCATGTAATCCGGCGTGGAAGCGCCGGCGGTTACGCCAATCTCCTGCTTCCCCTCGAGCCACTCCGGCTTTATCTCTTCCTGGTTGTCGATAAGATAGGCCGGTGTGCCTGATTTTTCCGAAATTAACGCCAGCCGGCGGGAGTTGGCCGACGTCGGCGATCCGACCACGATCACCACGTCCATTCTCGGGGCCAGATCGACCACCGCTGTCTGACGTTTCCTCGTGGCATCGCAGATAGTGTTCTTCACTTTCAAATCGGGATATTTCTCTTTGGCAATTTCCACCACCCTGTCGAAATCCTCCATCGATTGGGTGCTCTGCGAGATGACGGCCACCGGGCCGTCGATATGAGGAAGATCATCCACCGACTCTATGGTCTTTATCACGTGGATCTTTTCCGGGTTGCGGCCTTTAACCCCCTTCATCTCGTCGTGAGTGGGATCGCCGAAAACAAGCACGGTATAACGTCGTTTGATGAAGTACTCCGCCGCCTTGTGCAAGACCGTGACCAACGGACAGGTGGAATCGATTACGTTCAATCCTTTGCCCGACGCTTCCTCGATCACCGACGGCGCCACCCCGTGCGCGGATATGATCAATGTGCCGTCGCTGACTTCATCGAGATCGGTAGTGCGCAGAATCCCCTTTTTGTCGAGATCCTCCACTACCGAATTATTATGCACGATTTCATTGAGTATGGTGATCTTGCCGTCGATTATCCGCCGGGAATCCTCGGCCATGCTGATCGACCGCTCCACTCCCATACAGAAACCGCGATCCTTCGCAAGATGTATGTTCATTCTCTCCCCCGTTGCCTGTTCAAAGCTGCTCAGCTCATATTCGCAAAATATTTATGTACGTCGGCGCGCGACGTTAGTTCCGGGTGAAATGTCACCGCCAGCCGGTTGCCGCTTCGCACGCCGGTGATCTCGTCGCCAAGCCAGGCAATCGGCTCCACATTCTCCCCGATCTCGACTATCCTCGGCGCCCGGATGAAGACCATCTCGAATGGATTATCGGCGAAATCAAGCTTCCCTTCCGCCGTGAAAGAGACAATCTGACGGCCGTAGGCGTTGCGATGGACTTTCATGTCGATCATCCCCAATGTCTCTTCCCCATCGGATAATTGTCCCATTAGTATAGAACCCATGCAGGTTCCCATTACCGGACCTTCAAATGACGCCAGCTTGTTCCATAATCCATTCTGCCTGGCCACTTTCCTGATCGTGGTCGATTCCCCGCCGGGGATGATCAGGTGAGTAATAGCATTCAGTTCTTCCGACCGACGAATCTCCCTGCTCTCGATTCCGATCGTCGATAACATATTCCGATGCGCCTGAAAATCCCCCTGGATCGCCAGCACGCCGATGATCTTCCCGCTCATGAATACTCACCGCGTCTGCAGCAGGTCTTCCTCTGGAATATCTTTCAGGTCGAGGCCGCGCATCGCCTCGCCGAGGGCTTTCGACGCTTCCGCCACCATCTTCGGATCTTTGTAATGGGTAGTGGCCATGACGATCGCCTTGGCCCGGTTGGCGGGATCGGACGATTTAAATATGCCCGAACCGACAAAGACCGATTCCGCCCCCAACTGCATCATCAACGACGCGTCAGCCGGGGTGGCGATACCGCCGGCGGCGAAATTGGGTACCGGAAGCTTGCCGTGCTCCTTGAGATAGCGCACCAGGTCGACCGGCGCGCCCAAGTTCTTGGCCTCGGTCATCAATTGCTCGTCGTCGAGCGTGCTAATCCGCCGGATGCCCCCCATGACCAGCCGCATGTGCCGCACCGCCTCGACGATGTTGCCCGAACCAGCTTCGCCCTTGGTGCGAATCAATGCCGCCCCCTCGCCGATTCTGCGCAGGGCCTCGCCCAGATCGCGGCAGCCGCAGACGAAGGGGATCTTGAACTTGTATTTGTCTATATGATGAGCCTCGTCGGCGGGGGTGAGGACCTCGGATTCGTCGATGAAATCGACCTCTAACGCTTGCAATACCTGGGCCTCGGCGAAATGCCCGATGCGGCACTTGGCCATGACCGGTATGGAGACCGCTTTTTTGATCTCCTCGATCCTGGTCGGGTCGGCCATGCGGGCCACGCCACCCTCGGCGCGGATATCGGCCGGCACCTTCTCCAGGGCCATGACCGCGCAGGCGCCGGCATCCTCGGCGATTTTGGCCTGCTCGGCGTTGGTGACATCCATGATCACCCCGCCTTTGAGCATCTCCGCCAGCCCGACTTTCACCTTGAAATCTTTATCTGTAAGCATACCGCGCTCCTTCCATAAACATCATACGCGCAAGCCCCGGACTATCATGGAGCTTGCATGTCCATATCCAAGATAAATACGCCCCATGGCGCTTGTCAACCTGTTTCGGCGGATGAGATTTGAAGGTCAGGCTGAAGGTTTCGGCCTTCATTCTATAATAACCCTCCTTTTCCCTTAACGGGGGGTTAAGGAAAAAGGGGGTTGTAAGGGGGGAAAAACCATCGGGGGGGGCCGGTTTTGGGCGGCGGCGACATCATAGGCGCGCGCGATACCATGGATCTTCAGTTGTCAAAGAGCAGAGACACGTTTAGGCGGCCCGACCGCGGAGGGGGGACGGGATTTTGACCAAGCCGAGGGCGAGGTTAAGCTCGAGCCAGCCGCAATTACGACTCTTCCGATAATTGGGACATGGGAAGGCAAATGTGGGGAGGACAGGTTCTGAAGGGAGGGGGAGATTGAAGCATTGAGTGAAATGGAGGGCCTTAAGGCTTAGGAATGACGAAGCCGTAGACGATTTGACGTGCTATGGGGAAAAAATACTAAACAATCTCTGTTTAACGGACACGACGTAAAATAAAATGTGCCGGTTTTCTCCCTTTATGTGAGACATATTCAAATATGCCTTCATATCTAAATGCCGCCCCAGGATGTTCATATTTCTTTTTTCGATAGAAGAGCAGAAGCTCCAACCCCGCTGCTTGGTGATTGATTATCAAATTATCCTTTCGCCCGGTGGTCTGGCCGTCCCAGTACAGCGTATCATTCACAAGTCGATCTTGGTATGGCGTACGAACCGGCGTCTTCTTCTCTGTTGCAAACAACCAAACCGAATCGTGGGAAGAAGGTTTGAATATACCAGTAAACAACGTCGCATCGCAAATTGCAAATTTCTCTTGAAGCTTGGATCGGCTGTATATTTTACCTATTTTTAGTTGTTTAGATGTTTGCATTGGGAAAGCCCTCTAAATCAACTGCTTTCGTTATCTTATTTATACATGAATCAAAGTCGGAGGTAATTTGGTGCTGCCAAAGCCGGATAACTCTCCATCCCATTGCCCTTAACTTACGAAAATTCTTTTGGTCTCTGGCCCTGTTTAATGCGATCTTCTTTTGCCAGAATGCCGAAACATCTTTTTTCCATAGGGGGAATCTATAACCATGCCAAAAATCCCCATCCAAAAAAACTGCTAATTTAGAAGATGAGAAAACCATATCAGGTTTTCCCGGTAGTTTGGAAACATGCTTTCTAAAACGAAAGCCTCGCCTATGAATTTCAGAACGGATAATTTGCTCTAGATCGGTATCCCGATTCCTAACGCTGGACATACAAAAGCTACGTTGTTTCTTCGTAAGATTATCAGCCATTTGGGGTATGGTCGGAATCGAAATTGCTAAAAGCTCTGATAAATTCCTCTCCGCCAGGGATATGTATTCTCGGAGGTGAGTATTCGTCTGACCTGAAATCCTGCGGAATTTGGCTACACAATCTTTGAAAATCGCATTTCAAACATTTGTCGACGTGAGGTCGCATGGGGAAGTCGGCCGATATTATTCCTTGCACCGCCCATTCAACATTCAAGATTGCTGCTTTAACAGCTTCCTCTGATACTGGAACGGCAACACGAAGGTTCCTTTTTAGTAAATGTACTGAACCTGTTCTCGCATTCTCGCCGAGCACTTCTTTCGCAGCCAGAGCGTAAAGCTGAATCTGTAATGAAAATTCAGTCCAGTCTAGGTCGTCATCTTTCTCAATATCGTCACTAGTTTCAATGGCCTTAAAATCAATAACCTCCGCATCTAAAATTTTTCCCTCTCTATCTTCCTTTAGTAAGAGGTCTATTGCACCCGATATGACGCAATCCTTAGCAGGTACTTCAAATCGTGCCTCAACCTGGCGACTTCTTATAAAATCATCATGATATGAAGAGGCATATTCTTTTACTATTTGGATGGACTTGGCTTTAGCTCTTTCATAAGGTCCGGGATTTTCTTCCGGATTACGGCTTTTTGGTACATGCTTTAAGTGGAATACTCCGTCAGCCACGGCTTGAGCTTCTTCTGGTTCAGGAGGACTTTGAACAAAATCAGAATGTAGCTTTGCCACAGCTGTATGAACTGTTTGGCCAAAACCAAACATATCCGGAATGGGCGGACTAAAACCGAATCCTTGACGGAAGCGATAGTCCATCGGACAACGAAGGTAATAACGAATTTGCGAAAAACTCGTCGGCAATATGGTCTCATCTATCCTGCGACGCTGCGGTATATTCAATATGCCGTCCGGCAGCCCATCAGGCGAATTAGATATTTCCGCATGAGTTAATCTATTAGCGAAGCGTGATCTAGCCCTTCGACGAACGCCACCAGGTAAATGTTCGGCCCCTGATATATACAGATATCTCTCTGCTCTAGTTATGGCGGTGTAAAAAAGCCTGGCCTCTTCGTTGTCATTTCTCTGATAAGCACCCCGGTCCAGGGCTGGCCGAATCAAAGTTTCTGGTAACCAGCCCTTATATCCTCGATTGCTGCCAGGGAATCTTAATCCCTCGATATCAACTACAAACACCACTGGAAACTCCAACCCCTTGGCTTTATGTACGGTCGATACTGTTACTGCATCAGGTCTCTGCAAGACGTCTTCCGTAGATATATCATAACCGCTTTCGGCTACATTGCTTAGAAAATTCAAGATTTCGTGGAATCTAGATGGCGAATCCACACTCATATAGACACTTTCGACATCTTGAATAATTCTGCTGAATAGACCAATATCTCGCATCACCTCATCATGAAGATGGGTATATCTCAAACCAAAAGACTCCAGCAGATCATATACGAGCTGCTGTGGATAAACCCTTCTCCTGGCTCCTCCCGAAGGCGCATGAACCCGCCTCCCCCAATCCGTGAAGACTCTTACCAATGAGTCTAGCGATGCAGATCGATAAACCTGCGAAACTGTCGCCTCAAAGAACCGCCTAACATCCTGTCTGGACGGCGATCTATCACGGAGAAGTTCAAATGCTTGCAGCAGTACTTGCACTTCCTCTCTCTCGAAAGGACCGCCGCCAGCTTCCAGACTAA
>CAZDAH010000011.1:15046-25874 GCA_964503405.1 uncultured Ignavibacteria bacterium | reverse complement strand
GTGGTAGGTGGTGCGTCTCTTAAATCCCAGCGCCATGATTTGCTTAACGCTGTAACCTTCATCGAGAAGCCGGTTTATCTCGGCTCTCTCGTCAATCGGCTCAGCATCCTGTTCTGATTCCCTGGTTGATCTCATAAGAATGGCAAAATCCGCTGGCGTTAGCCCTCGCATGGTTTCATCAGCTTCCTCGAATCTTGTTCCTATCAACGCGCTTATTCTCTCGGCGATCCATCTCACTTCTTGTTGTCTATTATCAAACCAAAGCACACGATAATCATGAGGGCTTTTATTTGCATGAGCGCTGGGGCTTTTGGCAATTCTACTTGCGCCCAGTTCTGCGGCCGCGAAATTCTCAGCTGCTTCCACGATGGCGGGTGTACTTCTGAAATTAACTGACAATGTATGACTATTCGAACCTATATATTGGCTATGGAAATTAAGGATATTACTTACATCCGCCCCTCGCCATGCAAAAATCGACTGGTCGTCATCACCGACCACGAAGAGAGTTTCCGATAATTGGTGTAGCTGTCTGATTAACTCCTCTTCACTCGGAGAAACATCTTGATATTCGTCGACTAAAAGATGTTTGAGATTAGAAACAGCCGATCGAGAGAGACTATCGCCCTCTTGAAGTGCCTTTACAACGCTCTTAATAATTTGTGAAAAATCGATAAATTGATCGTCATTAAGCGACTCTTTTAGCATTGAAAGTGTCTCGCCTAATAACTCGTCGGCATCAGTAATTTGCTCGATCTCTATGCCCTCATCGTTCATGGTTTTCCAAGCTTCAGCCACTCTCCGAATACAGTCAAAATAGCTATTACCTCGAGCTCTATTCCGAAGAGCACTTAGCCCAAGTTGATTATATCGGGAAACTAGATACAGGATGAATTTATTATCGTCTAGCACATCATATTGTCTGTAAATAGGATTCATTTTGTCCAAAATATATTTGCAGTAACTATGTATAGTCCCTATATACATTGCACCCATTATATTTGTAGTTATACCAGCTTTAAGTAAGGACTCCGCCACTCTTCTCTTTATAGTCTCTGCGGCCTTGATCGTAAATGTGAAAGCAACAATGCTGTCGGGCTGCTCGCCAGATGCCAATAATCTGGCGATGCGGTACGCCAGCGTCCTTGATTTCCCTGAACCTGCACAAGCCAAACATAGAATTTCAGTATTAGGATCTACAACAGCAGACTTTTGATGTTCCGTTAATTCGTTACGTACGATTTCTTCAATATTCATAATCATTCCTGGTACTTGCATGCCGGATTTAACTCTAATTATTCATAATACGTCACGAATTTCACTTGCGTGCCTTCTGATGAATTCGGGCGGCAACGCATTACCAATCATCTCTGCTACTGCAAGTCGTCCCCGTTGCAATGAAAATTTATAATCATCAGGAAAACTCTGCAGTAGGGCCGCCTCACGTAACGTAATTTCCCTATCTTGCCGGGGATGCAAGAAGCGGCCTTTGGATGGATTTACGCACCCGCCCGTTATTGTAGGTGCCACATCATCCCAAGCCATTCTCCCGTAAATATCTTTAAAGCCATCGCATTCCTTATGACATTTTAATTGACGGCGTTTTCCCAGGTCTTTCCTGCTCCCTCCATTCTTTGGAATTTCTCTTATAAGCCCAATAATTCGATTGGATCTACGCCCTGCCACTTTGTGCAGCGGGTCATCCGAGGAAGCAGGCTTTGGAAGCGTCTCGATAACAAATCGAACGGATAAGCCAATTGAGTCTGGATCAGCAAAATCAACTTGGCCTATCTTGCTTCCAATTAAAATCATCCTTCGCCTTCTTTGCGGCACTCCAAAATCAGCGGCATTTAGGATATCATGCTTGGGATCATATCCCAATTCCCTCAACATTTCTTTTAGTTTACTCAGCCGGGGGTCCTTTGCCAGCCCCGGCACATTTTCCATCATAATGGCCTTAGGCATTAATCCTTCGACGAAGCGAAAAAACTCGAATACCAAATCGTTGCGCTCGTCCTTGATTTTTCTGGTCCCGTTTAAAGTCCGAACCGACGAAAAACCTTGACATGGAGGGCAACCGGCCAAGAGATCCAATTCGCCTATCTTAATATTCAGCGTTTTCTTGACTTCATCGATAGACAATGCCCTTATATCTTCTTCCCAAACATGGACTTCGGGATGATTCAATCTATATGTCTCAACGGCCAACGGATCAATTTCGACTGCGCCAATAACATCAAAACCGGCTTGTTTTAGCCCTAAGGTTAGCCCCCCACAGCCAGAGAATAAATCAATCGCTGTAGGCATTACTTCCCCCCGTGGAAAATGGTTTATGCAATTAATACTATATCAAGTTGTACGAAAGCGCAAGGCAAAAATTGAGAAATTGTCAGGCCCCCCTCATACCCTGATCCCCGCCAGCTCCGCCTCTTCCGCCGGCGAGGTTTGCAGGGTCTGCTCGGTGTTGGCGCGGCGGGCGGCTTATTCCATCAGTTCCGGGTGATTGCTCCTCAACCAGCCGATCGCTTCCTTTCGGAAACCTACGGCAAATTCAAGCAGCTCGATGGCGTCGGCCTCGGTAACGGCCCCGGCCAGACGATAGTCGGCCTCGTTGCGTTTGTTGCGGCAGGTATCCAAATAGAGGGCGTCGTCCTTTCTATTTTCTCCCAGAATAAGGGGCATAGCCATAATCGTGCGATAATGATTGCTCACTCTGGATGCCTCAAAGCCCGAGGCGTAAAGGAGCGCGGCGCAAAGCTGCAAAGCGGCTTGATATGCGTGAGTGAATCTGCCGTCGATCGACAGGACTATCTGTCCGGCGTCGGCGATCTCCCGATCAACTACTGACAGCAGATCGCGGATTTCTTTCGCGCTGGTCTTATGGGCTTTGAGCCAGCCATTGCTTTCCCAATCTGTCAAGCTCATCTTGATTTCCGATAACAAACAGTTTCGGCGAGTCCAGCACTGCAGCCAGGAAATGTTCCTTGCTTTCCAGGCGTCTCTTGTACTCGTTTGGAGTGAGCACGTGAGGGTTGATCTCCCGCCCCGCGCTCTCCGCCGCCTTCGAAATCCAGCCTACCACCTGGCGCAGACCGACCTGGCCTATTACCATCAAGTCTATGTCGCTTCGAGCGTTTTCGGTCTCGGCAGCCAGGGAGCCGAAGATAAAGGCGACTTTGATCCCCTTGCGTTGAAGATTTTCTCTCAATGCGTTGATGAACCCCGCAGTCTTGTCGACAAGTCCGCGGATTTCCCGATATAGAGGATGTTCTTTGTTGGCAGAATAATAATGAGGTTTTTGAGTTTTTCAAGCTCTTCTTTGATGGTCGGCGCGCTGAGGCCAGATCCTCTTTGTATCGCCCTAAGATGCATTTCAGCATTCCTCAAACTGAAAAGCTGGCGAAAAATCTCCGCTCTCGCCTTGGACAAGAAAAGCGCTTCCAACTTCATATCGTTAGCCCTGACCTTACAATTGTAAGGTATCGGCTAACAATTGGCAAGAGATAATTCTCTTTGATTTCCTGGAATGTCGGCAGACAAGCTGCCGACCTACAGACCGCGCTAAACCCTGATCCCCGCCAGCTCCGCCTCTGGCGCGGGCGAGGTTTGCAGCGTCTGCTCGGTGTTGGCGCGGCGCAGGATCACCCGCAGGGAGGGCTCGTCCTTGCCGTCGGAATAGCGGGCCACCACCGCGGCCGCCGTCTGCAACGTCGTCTCGTCGGCAATTCCGCGCAGCAGTCCCACCGGCGAGCCGAAATCTGGGGCCTCGAGACGGTAATCGCTTTTCTGCATCAACGCTTCGATGATCTCGTTTTCGGTCTGGTCGCGTCCCACCACTAACTTGGTCTCGGGGCCGAGGCGAAAATGCCGTCCCACGCGCAGGAGATTGAGGTCGTTAAAATCGGTCTCCGGTTTGTATTTGAGCAGATCGCGCAGGCGGTCGGAGTATCGTCTGTCGGTGAGCAGGCAGCCGGAGGCCGGGGAGGGGTAAGTCTTCAGGCCGAACTCGTCGGCCAGGGCCATCTGACGTTTGCGCGAACGGCCCTCGATATCCAATAGCCATTCGCGTTGAATTAACCCCTCCTTTTCGGGCACGGTGGGCGGCAGCAGTTTGCCGGAGAGCGGACGCACCAGCCGGCCATCGAGACCGCACTCACGGGCGACGAGGTCGAGCCCAAACCGCCGCTGCGACATGGGCCGCTGGCCGAGCACCTCACCGGTGATGACGAAGTCGGCCCCGGCCATATCCATGATCCCTTTGACCTCGTCGAGCATGGTCAGCCGGCAATCGAGGCAGGGGTTCATATTCTTGCCATGCCCGTATTTGGGATTTTTAACGATATTGACGAAACGCTGGCCCAGATGCGATAGCCGCACCCGAAAGCCGAACTGCTCGGCGGCGGGAAAGGGATCGGAGCCGCAGGACGATGAGTCGGTGGCGTCGCAGCCGAAATGGGTCATGAACGTCACCGCCTCGACCTCTACCCCGTGCTTCATCATCTGTAATATAGCCAGGGTGGAATCGAGACCGCCTGAATACAGGGCAAGCGCTTTTGCGCTTTTATTCACACTTCTCTCCTATGCAGTTTTCGCTCGACTTGAGCATATAACCCGGCCCTTACGCCGACTGCATCGATTCCTTTTTGGCTTTTCCCCTGGCGAAGGGATAGAATTGCTGATAATCCAGGGATTCGAGATTGACCGAACCCAGAGAGTCGGTCACCCTGGCCTGTTCCGCCTTCCAGAAGGAATGCATGGCGCAGCCGGGCTTGCGGCCGCAGCTGTCGGAGTTGGAATGCCGGATACAATCGTTGACCGCGATCTTACCCTGCATGGCCTCGATGATGTCGAGGAAGGTGATTTTCGGGCGGTCTTTGGCCAGACGATACCCGCCGTGGATACCCTTATAGCTGTGCAGGAAACCCTGCAGGGAAAGCTCCTTGAGGATCTTGGCCAGATACTCTCTGGGAACCTGCTCGGCCTCGGCAATCTCGTTTATCGAACAGACCTTATTGTCTTCCCAGGCGGCGATGTAGACCATCGCTCGAAGCGCGTAGTCTGACTTTCTTGAAATTTGCATCTTCTCTCCTTACAAATAATGGAGTTCATCTGTCCACTTATCTAATTATATATTTGATAATACCGCCTGTCAAGCCAAAACGTTCCTGCTTTCTTGAAAAAATGGCTATTAACATCCATAAATTTCCATAATACGATGATAATCAATATCTTAAATTTGAAGGCAAAGGAGTTAATCTCGAATTAATAGCAGCCGTTTTGGAGTTTAACGATATTGGCAGCGGCTACAGATTACCCCTGTTCGATGATTGTTCTAATCGATCCAGATTCCCAAGCGCGACGGCCAGGCTTCTTTTGAACATGCTGTATTTGATATCGCCGATCGAGTTGTCCTGGAATTTTGCTTTGAACTCCTCCTCGGAAAGAGAGTCGAGATAATGAAGATCGACTTTTACCATATCGTCTCCGGGGGCGAAACGCGGTTCCGATGTTACGATTGGCTTTTTGTTATATGGGCAGACTATCTGGCAGATATCGCATCCGAAAATCATGTTGCCGGTTTTGGCGGCGATACCTTCGTCGACTTTCCCTTTATTCTGAGTCGTGTGATAGGATATGCAAAGCTCGGCGTCGATGACCCCGTCGGCTACGATGGCGTCGGTGGGGCAGGCCTCGATACAGCGGCGGCATTTGCCGCAGGTGCCGGCGATGGGAGAGTCAGGAGCTAATTCGAGATTCGATATTATCACGCCCAGGAAATGGAAACTTCCCGGAGGCGGCACTCCCCGGTTTCTCTTGGGAATGATCACGGTCCCGTTTCTCCCTATAAACCCGATCCCCGCTTTGACCGCCAGCGCCTTCTCGCCCAGCGGCGACGAGTCCACGAAGATTCTGTATTTGAACGCGCCGAATAATTCAGTGATTCGATCGCAAAGCGAATGAAGCTTGTCTTTCAGGACCCGATGATAATCCTCGCCGCGGGAGTAGATTGAGACGTATCCCGCCTGGTCATCCACGCGAGGCTCGTTGTAGTAGTTGTGCGCGCAGACGATCACCGAGCGGGCCTCGGGAAGATGAATTTTCGGGTCGTAACGTTTGCGGGGAGAGCGTTCCATATAGCCCATTCCCGATTGATATCCTCGCCTGAGCCATTGATAAAGGTTGTTATGTCCCTCCGGATCGTACTCGGCCGGGGCGATACCCGCGGCGGAGAACCCCAGGCGAGAGGCTTCCTGTATTATGGATTCTTTCAGATCTCGCATAATTCAATTTCGGTTCGATACTAAATCGACTCTTCGATCACATGCCGAATCACGAGCGGCTCTTCACCGTCTTCGTCCACCACAACCGGCACGATGATTCGTCCCTCCTTGAAAAAGCAGACCGCGCCGGGGCCGTCGTTGCAGCAATAGACCCGGTAATCGATTGTCAATTCCGTTTTCCCTTTTGTTAATATCAAAGGGAACAGAAACGGTTTTCTGGGATCGATATTATCAGCCGCTTCGACTGTCGCAATCCCGGGATCATCGCTGGTTACAGTCACCATTGGCGGCGGAGCCTCGTCGATATATTTAAGCCTCTTATCCAGAACGAATTTCAGTGTCAGATGCTCGACATCGGGAGAGATCCTTTGTTCATCGATCCTGAAAATATCGCCGAGATACTCCTGATCTTCGGCCGCGATATCTTTTTCCATTTCCGCTTCCGAATTCATATTGGTCAAAATGTAAATGCCGATAGCCAGCGATATCACGATTATGATAGACAAAAGGACGCGCATCTGTTCTCCTTCAATCCCGCCAGCGTTTGGGCGGTTCGGTTTTCAACATCCGGAAATAGGCGATTATTTCTCCCCTATGATGCACCTCGTGCTCGATGACGGTGTTTATCATATGGGCGATAGAGACGTGCACGTGGCTGACAGTCAGGAAACGGAAATCGAGCGTGGACTCTTCCAGTTTTCCTATGAACTCATCGCCGAGGGCGTGTATCCGTTTCCACTGGGAGACGGCCTCGTGCAGATTCGGCGACTGCCTGTGATCGAACGGAATCTTGTCCAGTTTCAGCGCTTCGGCCGACTCGCCGAGGAGCTCGGCCTCGAGCCCGGAAATATGATCTATCTGCTCGCCGAATGTCATCAGGCCGGGCTGGGGACTGATATTGAACATCTCTTCCCCTATGCCGGCGACAACCATCTCCGTCCCCTCGAAAAACACCTTACGGAGAGAAAGAAGATACTCGATCG
This sequence comes from uncultured Ignavibacteria bacterium, assembly GCA_964503405.1. GTDB lineage: Bacteria > Zixibacteria > MSB-5A5 > UBA10806 > UBA10806 > JAZGHS01. The sequence goes on along the minus strand of CAZDAH010000011.1, from coordinate 18,610 downwards.
CGGTCAAATTTTCACCGCCATTCCCAGGCCGTCGCGGATCGGTATTATCGAAGATATGATGTCTTTGGAATTGAATAACTTGGTATTGAATTCGTGTATGGCGGCGGTGGCAATATCGTGATTTCTTTCCAGCACTCGTCCCGACCAGAGAACATTATCCGTGATTAAAACGCCGCGCGATCTGAGTTTCGGAATGGCCAGGTCGAAGGCTCGCGGGTAATCCGCCTTGTTGATATCGTTAAGAATTATGTCGAATGGCTCCTCGAACCGCTTTATTATCTCCAACGCGTCGCCCACGTGATAATCGATCATCGAATCGAACCCGCCCCTCTTGAGATATTTCATCCCCAGCCGCGCATTCTCTTCGGAGCCGTCGGTGCAGATAATCCTGCCGCCGTTGCTCATCCCACCGGCGAACCAGTAGGCCGAATAACCGTAGCCGGAACCCATCTCGAATATATTCGCGGCCTTGGTGATTTTAGCCAGCTGACGCAGAAAGGGTCCGACCAGCGGGCCGATAATTGGAAAACCGTTGGCCGCGGCATATTCTTCCATTTCGGCCAGCACTTCATCGCCGCCGGGGAGAATCGATTTGATATAATCGTTTATCCCGGGATCGGTTATATCCATCGAGCAATTCCCATTAGAAAAAGGATTGCGATCCGACTAAGATGGAGTCGCCTTCGATTCGGACAGGATACTGGGTGGTCATGCCCCAATGGCGGCCCTCGGAGCCGTCGCACGAAGCAAGGAGCATCGACGCCTGCCCGTAGAATTCGGCGGGAATAGGCGCCTCGCATTGTTTCGCGCTTTCCGCGCCGCCGTCCAGAGCTATGACCTCGTCGTCGACATAGATCACGAATACGCGTCGGCCGTAAATCACCGTTTTCAGCCATCCCCTGGCCAGAAAATCTTCGAGGGTCCCTGCTTTAAAGAACATCTGCCTGATCATCGGACCTCCATAGTTTCAGAGAGAATCGACTCGACACACCTGCTCTCGATTTCGCAATTGAACACCGCGCAGAAATTATCGGCCAGTCGATCGGCGACATCGCCTAAATCGACATGTTTTTCATGAATCGATTCGATGGAGCCAACCGCGTATTCGGTGATCCCGCAGGGATTGATCAGTTTGAAATAGTCCAGATCGGTGCAGACATTTAAAGCCAGTCCGTGATAGGTCACCCATCGTTTAACCGCCACTCCGATCGCGGCCAGCTTCCGATCGTCGGCCCAGACTCCCGTGAGGCCCTGCTTGAGACCCCCCTTGATTCCGAAGTTATCGAGGGTATCGATTACCGTCTGTTCGAGTTCGCGAAGATACAAATGCAGATCCCGCCCGCGATCATTCAGATCTATGATCGGATAGACGACAAGTTGTCCCGGCCCGTGGAAAGTTACATCTCCGCCGCGTTCGATCTCGAAAAGCTCCACGCCTCTTTTTTCAAGTTCTTCGCGCGAGCAGAGCAGGTTTTCTGGCGACGATGCCCGTCCCATGGTGATGACCGGGTTATGCTCGGTCAGGATCAGGCAGTCGGGTATCCTGCTTTGGCGGCGTAAATCGACCAGGCGCCTCTGCAATTCCCACGTCTCCCGGTAATCGGTTTTCCCCAGATCGAGCCTGAAAAGAGTTTTGTGTCCTCTGCTGCACATATTCTAATGTTCCTTATATACTTAAACATGATTCCGGTTCAAATGGTTTCGTTTTGATTCCCCTCTTCTTCGAGAAAGTTGCAGTTGGGCAGCCTGCTGCCCGCAACTGAAATTAATGACGGGTGGGCTTGTCGCCGGCAATCTTGCTGCCTACGATTCCTTCATTCTGGTTCCCAGGCGTCGCTTGAAACCGGAATATAGCCTACAAACGAAAAGCCCCCTGGCCAGCCAAGGGGCTCAGAATCGACATTTCTCGGATTATTCGATAATCTTGATGCATTCCGCGGGACAGCTGTCGGCAGCCTCGCGGCAGGCGTCCTCGACATCGGCGGGAACCTCGTCCACGATAACCCTGGCGGTATCGCCGTCCATCTCGAATACCTCGGGACAGAGATCCACGCAGATCTCGTCGCCGGTGCAAAGATCACGATCGATTTCGACTTTCATTTACAAGCTCCTTTCAGCGCCCCTGCGGGGCAGCCGCGGGGCGAAGTTGCCTACGGGGCTTCCGCCCTCGGACTTTCGCCGATTTTTCGGCTGTTAATATCGAAATAAAGACAGGATGCGCAAGCGTTTTTTTTCTTCAGCTTAAGAGAAACGTGGGTCTAATAAAATGGGAGTATTCTATTCAATATTTTTATCAGGCTTTGACCAGCCGATGCGCCGTAATCTCCGATTTCGCCCCGATGCGGATCTGAGGTCCCCAATGGCCGGTCCCCTTGCTTACATATATACGGGTGTTCCCATGCTTATGCAGTCCCCGTACATAGGGCTGAGCCAGAGCCGCCAGGAAGTGATAGGGGAAATACTGGCCGCCGTGGGTATGCCCGGAAAGGACGAAATCAAAACCAGCTTTAGCCGCCTCGAAAATGCTTTTGGGCTGATGAGCCAGAAGTATCTTGACACCGTCATTCGGCGCCCCGGAAATCGCTTTATGGGGATCGGACATGTGATCGGGGAAAAATTGCCCCCCGCTGTAATCGGTCACACCGGCCAGAATCATCTTCGCGGCTCCCCTTTCGATAACCCTGTGTTCATTGAGCAGGACATCGAAACCGAGCCTGGCCGTCTCGGCCAGCCACTGCCCGACACCGGAGTAGTATTCATGATTGCCGGTAATGAAATACTTGCCGTAGGGCGCGGAGAGTTCGGCCAGCGGGGCGACATCGAATCCCAGCTGCTGCACCGAGCCGTCGACCAGGTCGCCGGTCAGGGCGATGAGATCCGGTTTCATCTCGCCGACCTTGTCAACCACCCCCTGTACGAAGCGGCGCTTGATAATGCTGCTGACATGGATGTCGGTGATCTGGGCGATCCGGAAGCCGTCAAACTCGTCGGGCAGATTCTCTATAGGGATATCCAACTCGACCATGTCGGGGATGCGCAGCGCCTGGTACATGCCGTATCCGGTCAGCGCCCCGGTTACTCCGAGGAAGCCGACGTTGATTGAATTCATCAGAATTCTTCGACGTTCCGGATCGACCGCTGTCCGCACATTTTCGTCCGAACCGAATGAGGCTTTGATAAATGCAGCCGTTTTCTGGACGGCGAATGTCAGAACCATGATAATGTCTTTAACGAACACGAAGGCGAACAGAATGGTCAGAAAGCCGAAACTGAGATACCCGATCCAGGAGGCGACATCGATCCAGATGCCGTCAACACCCCTGAACCGGGCCATTACCGCGATAAACGGCAGCGCCAGGCATATCAAAAGCGCGCCCCAAAGAATCAGACTGACAGGCAGGTTGAAAGCCGCCGGCACGATCAGTCTCCAGCCGATGTAGCCGTACATCAGAGTGAGAATCGTTATTACGATGACCAGAAACATAGCTTAATTCGATTAAACGGGAATCCGAAGATCATTGTTCCATTGGTATGTCAGGCGAAGGCTGCTTATGAGGAGTAATC
>CAZDAH010000011.1:11409-15036 GCA_964503405.1 uncultured Ignavibacteria bacterium | reverse complement strand
TCAGCCCATGTTTGATCGGGCCCGCTCTATCTTCCCCTGAAAGACCGGGGAGGTCGTCCCACTGACGGCATATCGGAAAAAATAGAACGCGGCGGAGCGGTGTCTATTCTGATCTTCTCCTTTTCCGGCTCGCGTTCAGCCGACGGGATCCCCGCAGAGACGACCGCTTTCTTGATATCCGGGGAAATGCTGTATGAATTCTCAGCGGATTTGATTATATCGCCGTTTAAACCTTCGGAGATGATTTCCTCGGTGAATTTGCGTCGCCCCGCCACGATCTCCCGAACGTAAATGTCGATCTGCTCTTTCGAGTAAAATTTATTAATGTCGAAATTGCCGAGATCCCCGCCCTCGCATTGATATACCTCCTCGGTGCCGAACAGGCTGTAGCGATACTTATTGGTCCCTCGCAAATCACCTCTCTGTATGGCCGCCATGAGATCGATGGGGACCCGCGTCGTCTTGCAGATCATATTCTTCTTCTTGACACCGTTCTCCTCGATGGTCTCCAGAATCTCCCCCATGCCGCCAGTGTTGTACTGGTAGAAATGCATCTTGCCGGGGTAGCGCGATTCGAGGCCCTTGAGTATCTCGTAAAAGCGATTCACTTTGAATCCCCGCGAGCCGACAATGAACGGATCGGTCCCCACGGTGCGCACCGACTCCCCGGCTTTCACCGGCTCCGAAGCGAAACTATGGGTCGATTCTCCCCAGAGGTAGGCAAGGACCGCCTGATCCAGAGTCAGTTTCTGGGCGAAGGGCATGATCGTGTTGCGACGGGTTATAAAGGCGAAAGCGAGACCGTCGAGCTGCTCTAAGGGAGGGAGATTGATGCTCGGCGCCTCTATGGGAACCAGCTTATTCCCGATTTTGATTCGAACCTTATCTTTCTGAATTACCGCCCGGCCGTTGGCGTTGAGACGTTCGTCGAGGAAATCCGGCTTTCCGTTATGATCGATCATCACGTTCTCGTAAAGAGCGCTCTTATCTCTCAGGGCGTAATACATCGCCTCCTGCAGTTTGATATCGACATCGGTCTTGACGAAGAATCCCTGCTCCGAGCCATAGGCGGAACCGTCGGGACGCAGAAAGACGATGTCGTCCTGGCAGACTTCCGTTCTCTCTCCCTCCTTATAGTTTAGCCCTAATTGATGGCACGACCAGGTCGACTTGCCGGTGGCCGAGAGCCCGAACAGGAGCACCCCGAACGTCTTGAGCTTGCCGGAAACCGCGTCATTGATATATACGACTTTTGTCCCGGCGTGCAGGCCGAGCATCCCCTTGCGGTCGGCGCCCCACATAGCCTGACGCAAAAAACCCTTCTTGTCTTCCCCCATATAGTCGGAGCCGAGGCAGATATTGATATTGTACTCGGGAATGGACAGCACCTGCTGGCGGATGGGATGCTCCTCGGGGATATGGATCATGGTGAATTCAGGGCCGGGGCGACTGGACGGTTTGCCCATCGTATTGGCCCACATATGGGCGATGCGATAGTTCTTGGAATCGGCCGCCGACATGTAGAGATTGCAGATGGGGTTGAAATCGGGATTGTTCCCCATCTGACGGCGCACATGAACAAAAGGCAAGGTCCGCATCATTTGCAATACCTTGTGCAGTTCCTCCGGCGCGTTTTCGACTATCGTCTTCTGCAACGGGGTGAGCTTGGCCAGGCGGATGTCTTTGGAACCTAGATAAACAGTTTTGGGCCCGATCCGGCTGGAGACAGCCGAGCGCCATCCCCAGGAACCGAAGGCGGTCTGGATGCCGGTTTTCACCGCCAGCCGTCTGAGTTTGGGCATGGAATATCGCTTTATATTGTTGCCGTTTAGGAGGGTCTCCAGGTTCTCGGCGAACTCCCGGTAAGCTCTCTCGTCATAGATCCCCGACATCTTTCACCTCATCAAGCAAAACCAATCCGTCCTTTTTCCACACCGAGGGCGTGGCGAAAAGCTACATCAACCGGGATTCGAAAGCAAGGGGGAATTACCCGGCCGGATTTTCCCGATTTTCCCCTTTACAAACGTGGACAAACTACTATATTGTTAACGCTGAGGCTTTATCAGGGGCTTGGTTGAGGAGGCTGATATGAGAAACGGTATAGCAGCCATAATCGCGCTTGTGGCTTTTGGAGCATCCGCATTCGCCACCATCATCAACATCCCCGACGATTACCCGACCATTCAGGAAGGCATCGACGCCTCCTCCGACGGGGACACGGTGCTGGTGCAACCAGGGACGTATGTAGAGAACATCAATTTCAACGGGCATGATATCCTCCTGGGATCGCTGTTTTTGACGACCGGCGACACGACGTATATTGAGGAGACGGTGATAGACGGGGATCATATTGGCCCGGTAATTACTATAATCGATATTGAATCTCCTGACATACAAGTAGTAGGATTGAAGATTCAGCATGGAAGAACCATGGCTGGAGTTCATTGCAGTAATTCATCATTGTCGATGCTTTCCTGTTTAATCGTAGACAACAACGCCGGGGGCATCTACTGCCAGAACTCGTCGTTACATGTAACTTCATGTACAATTGCCGATAATTATTCAGCATTTATCGGAGGCGGGATTAAGATCTTTTCATCTGAGGTTTCAATGTCAGATTGCAATGTTATCTCGAACTCAGTTGATACCCACTTGTACGGTGATCCAAGCAGGGGTGGAGGTATTTATTGCAGCAATTCAAATGTCTTACTTCTACATAATGACATTTCGAATAATATTGCGCGGCCGAGACCCATGTTTCATTATTGGGGTGATGGGGCCGGTATCTATTGTGACAGCAGTTCGCAATTAACGATATTCAATAATGAAATAAGAAATAATTTCGGGGGAGGTAATGGTGTCGGGATATATTGCAGGGATTCCGAGGTAACTATCGAGAACAATATAATAGCCGGGAATATTTCAGAATATGGACTAGAAGGAGGCGGAATTGCATCTTACAACTGCAATATTGCTGTAGCGAAAAACACGATTTTGTCAAATTCCACTGCAGCTTTCGGAGGCGGGATTTATCACTATGGTGAGAACGTAATAACTATTAATAATATAATCAGGGAAAATATACCCGATCAGATATCCAGCCAATACATTTTCGTCAACTATTCCAACATCGAAGGCGGCTGGGAAGGCGAGGGCAACATCGATGTCGATCCGCTCTTCCGCGATCCAGATAATGGCGATTTCCATCTCATGTCCACTGCCTGCGGTGATCCGCTCGATTCCCCCTGCATCGACGCGGGCGATCCATCTATCGATGATATCCTGCTTAATTGCAACTGGGGCCTCGGTGGGTTGCGAAGCGACATGGGCGCCTACGGCGGCGGCGATTCGACGCTGGTGGGTATCGATGATTATATTTCTGGACTTCCAACCCAATTCGCACTCCTCCAAAACTACCCCAACCCCTTCAACCCTTCCACCACCATCCGCTACGCGCTGCCGGAGCAGGCCGACGTTTGCATCGAGGTCTATAACATACTGGGGCAGAAGGTGGCCCGACTTTTCGCTGGAAATCAGCCGGCCGGTCATCATACAATTACCTGGCGGGCCGACGATTTTCCTTCGGGCGTTTATTTCACCCGGCTGGAAACGGGGAACCGGTCCGCG
>CAZDAH010000011.1:10656-11399 GCA_964503405.1 uncultured Ignavibacteria bacterium | reverse complement strand
CCGCGAGTATAAAGATGATGGTGCTGAAATAGGTCGCTAATCTCGCTTACCGGAGGAGACCACAATGAAGGAAAAAGGGAAACGAGACAGGGTTAATCGAGAACAGAAAAAAGAGCCCAAGCATTCTCTGGCGGAAAAACGGAAGCTCAAAAAAGAGAAAAAGAATAAGCCCGGCCTGCAGCAGGCGACATAAACTTTTGCGCGTTCTGTCAGACTGACCCGACTCCACTCGTTGATCAGGCGAACCCGCCGGAGAAACGCCGTGAAAGATAGAGGGAGCAATTGAGACTCCCTCTTTTTGTCATAGAATTTCCGGCCAGTTTCTACCGTCTGATCTTGGATAAACCTGGCTTTTCCCGGGAAGTTCGTTCTATCCGCGTGGATTTCCCCCATTAGCTGCGTCGGATGGAGTCGGGCAATACGCTTCGGAAATCAGACTAATTACCCAAGCTCCAAACCGCTTCTCCCCGCGCGCGGCACCTTACGATTTGAATATAAAATATACCGCCCCCAACAGGCAAAGCCCGGCCCAAAGATAATTCATGCCCAGCGGCTTTTTCATATAGTAAAGAGCGAAAGGGACGAACACCGATAGTGTAATTACTTCCTGCATGATTTTCAGCTGCGGCAGGGAAAACCGGGTATAACCGATTCTGTTGGCCGGAACTTGAAACATGTACTCGAAAAAAGCCACCGCCCAGCTGGCTATGGCGGCTATATACCATTTTTCCGCCCCCATGTTT
>CAZDAH010000011.1:9870-10646 GCA_964503405.1 uncultured Ignavibacteria bacterium | reverse complement strand
ACAGACACAGCAGTCCTCCGCGTTTATAATGCAGAATGGTCCCGCCCATCGCGAACGGAACCAAATCGAACCTTTCAGCCGGAACCTCCGACGAGGTTCAGCCGGAATTATATGCGATATTATCGTCCTGCGGAAGCGCATTCTGAATACAGTCTCTTATCTGAACATCTCCCCCTCCGGCACTGTCCCCTCCTCCACATCCATCCCCACGCCGTAGTTATTTGCCCCGTAATGCTCGTTATCCCGAGCCGGCTTGAACCAGGCCTTATTGTCGCCGCAAACGGCGTTCGCGGACATCTTGCCGGTGTCCTTGTCCCAATCCATGAAAGTGTCTTTCCCGCCGATATCGAGCAGCAGCGAAAATGACTTAGCCAACGCGTCGTAGGGTGAGAGCGGATTGGCGCTCACGTAATCATCCCTAAAGGTCGCCGTTCCGAACCCCTCCTGCCCGGATTGCAGCTGGTAGTAATCGTCGCCGCCGACATCAATCAAAAATGCGTTGGAGCGAATCTGGGCGCATCCCAAGGAGATGATTTTCGCCTCATAACGATCATCGCCTCCCCGGTCATACAAAACCGCGTTGGAGAAATCCCACCCGAAAGCCAGGCCGGCCCCGGCGGTCTCCCAGAGCTTGTGGACGTCGTCGCCGCCTTCATCAACTATGGCTCCGATACAATAATGGGCGCCTGACGCCTGAGTGAAATAGACTGACTCGTAGAGATCGTCCCCTTCCCCCTCGTAAACCAGCCCGGTGCCGAACCAGTAGCCGCACCCGA
>CAZDAH010000011.1:8914-9860 GCA_964503405.1 uncultured Ignavibacteria bacterium | reverse complement strand
TGATCCTTCCCCTTGATATCGATCAGCGCGCCGAGGCCACCCGCCCAGGAATGGCCGTCGGAACCATCCCCGCGTCGTCCCATGCCTGCCCCCTGCGCGGAGTTGACATTGATCTTATTCTCGGAATGGTAATCGCCGCGATGGGCTATTTCCTCGAACGGTTCGGCCGTGTATTGATCGTCCCCTTCGTAGTCGGCGCAGACACCGACTCCTGCCACGCCGCCGAATCCCTGGCCGTCACCGTAAAGATAGCGGACATCGTCGCCGGAGACGTCGAGATTCATCCCTATTCCGAAATATCCGCATCCCTGCCCCGATGTTTCCAGCCTGTAATCATCGTGGCCGGAAACGTCGAGCAGTATCCCCAGCCCGAAAAAGCCGCATCCCTGGGCCAGCTTTTTGGCTTTGTATTCGTCTTTGCCGGAATTGTCGATCAATATCCCAGCGCCGAGTATACCAGTTCCCTGCGAAGGCAGATTCGGATCATCGTTTATGTAATTGTCATCGCCGCCGCAGTCAATGGCTACTGCTATCGGAAGATTAAGCGATGACGTTCCCCCGACATTGCCGGAATATGTGTCATCCCCGCCGAGATCGACCAGGACGGCGCAATCGGTCTTATCATGCCTATCCTTACCCGTTCCACCGATCACGATTCGGCCGATGGGGGAATCGAAATCGAACTCTATCTTATCCAGACCTTTTGGTTTCGATTCGAGATATTTCTTCAGCTTCTTCGACGCCCTCTCCGCCGCCTGGGCCGCCTTCATGCAGCCGTAATAGAGGGAGGGAGCGTCGAGCGTACCGGCAATATCGTCGATCTGCGGGTAATACTTTTGCCCGTCTCCCATCGACTCGGCCATATCGGTGATGTAGAACAGCGCCAGGGCATCGTCGGTATCCACATTTCTGATCGCTATTTTCCGCGATTTGCGGGCGTCGTAGG
>CAZDAH010000011.1:6719-8904 GCA_964503405.1 uncultured Ignavibacteria bacterium | reverse complement strand
TGAGAATCAGCTCGGCCATGACGATTTGCAGCTCGTTGGGAATATCGACCAGCGACGATTCGAGTTCGGCTTTATAATTGGGCCAGTCGGCCTGATTCCCGAAGGCCATGAAATTAAGCTGTTCCCCTTCGCCGAGGTAAACCTGCTGGAAAGCGTCGAGCATGGGCCGGGTAGAATCTATCCGCGGGGCGAGGTTGACAGAGTAGTTGCGGAATCCGGTCATCATCCGATCCACGCCGAGGATATAGGAGATTCGATGCAGGGAGATATCGGTGGTGTCGTAAAACGCCGGTTCCAGATATTGGCGAATGGCATTGCCCATCGCCTGGGTGTAGTGGATGGTTTGCAGCGGCTCGGCGAAGAGGTCTTCGAAGAAGGGCAAAATGTAGGGGATACCGCCAGGCTGGGGGAAGCGGTTCCAGTACCCTTTGGGTTGATATCCAAGATCGGCTCGAGTGAACCCGACCGAATCGAGGGAGGCGGCTATGCGGTCGATACGGGCTTCCTGAGCGACAGCGGTAGAGGCTGTCAAGAACAGTATTATCGCGGTCTTTTTCAACATCGTTTCCTCCGTTTTATTAGCGTAGGTCGGGTTCCGAGTCTGACGAAAACGGACGAGAAACTCGACATCCGATTCTTCTTATAAAACCGGTTGCGGGAAATGTAAATAGGGAATGCAATATCTCAGATAGCTGGGAAGCCGATTCGGAACAAAAGAATAAACGGGCCGGAAGGCTCCATTTTTCTTTTGACAAGCAAAGCTGATTTGCTTTAAATAACCCGCATTTGATAAGGGATTTGGCTGGAATCAGGGAGACTAAAAAATGGCTAATCTAATTCTCTTGGTAATCGTAATCAGCTTATTCGGTCTGGCGTTTGCGGGTTATCTGGCTCGCTGGGTTCTGCGGCATAGCACCGGCAGCGAAGCTATGCAAAGGATCTCGAACGCTATAAAGGAAGGCGCCGAGGCGTTCCTGCGCAGACAGAACAGGACCATTATTGTTTTAGCCCTGGTATTCGCCGTCGTGCTTTTTGTGGGATACGGCCTGATCCGCAGCCATCGCGAATTCGATCCGGTGGGCAGCTCTCTGGAATTGGCGCTGTGGATAACTCTATCCTTTGTCTTTGGGGCGCTCTGTTCGGTATTCGCCGGATACGTGGGGATGTGGGTTTCCATTCGCAGCAATATTCGGACCGCTCACGCCGCCCTCTCGTCTCTGAATGTAGCCCTGCGCATCGCCCTGCGCGGCGGGGCAGTATCGGGCCTGCTAGTGGTGGCCATGTCGCTTTTGGGGGTCGGAGGTCTGTTCGCAATCGTCCACGCTTTCTCGAGCATAATCTATTCCACCAAGATCCCCTTGCTCATAGTCGGTTACGGATTCGGAGCGTCGTTCGTGGCCCTCTTCGCCCAGCTCGGCGGAGGAATCTACACCAAGGCTGCCGATGTCGGAGCCGACCTGGTGGGCAAAGTGGAGGCCGGAATTCCCGAGGATGATCCTCGCAATCCCGCCGTGATCGCTGATCTTGTCGGCGATAACGTCGGCGACTGCGCCGGCCGCGGCGCCGATCTTTTCGAATCGACGGCTGCTGAAAACATCGGAGCGATGATTCTGGGAGCTACTCTGGCGGCCGCCGCCGAGAAGGTCAATCTGGCTTTCTCCGCCGGTATCATCGGGGTAATGATGTTTCCGCTGGTGGCCCGCGCTTTCGGAATCATCGCCTCGATCGTCGGTATCATGATGGTCAAGATGGACAAAGAGGAGAAGATTGACCCCATGCAGGCTTTGAATCGCGGCTACTATATCGCCGTGATACTGGCCATGATCGCCTTCGGGCTGGCTACTCGCTGGCTCCTATATACCCCTGACGCCCAAAACGCCTGGTGGCATTTCTTCCTCTGCGGCATCATCGGGGTGCTGACATCGGTAGCTTTCGTTTATATCACTCAATATTATACGGAATATAGATATCGTCCTGTAAGATCAATCGCCGAGGCCTCAAAGACCGGCCCGGCGACCAATATCATCGCCGGAGTCGGCGTCGGCTTCGAATGCACCTGGATGCCGGCCCTGGTTGTGGGAGCGGCTTTGCTGGGTTCATTTTATCTCGGAAAATCAGCCTTCCCGGCAGAATCAGGATTAGAGGGGGGGCTTTTCGGTACGGCCGTGGCTACCATGGGCATGCT
>CAZDAH010000011.1:3505-6709 GCA_964503405.1 uncultured Ignavibacteria bacterium | reverse complement strand
GCGCTGTACAAGGGCGTCATCGTGTCCGGTGTGCTCGCGGCGCTGGCTTTCGTGCAGGTCGTTCTGGGACGGTTGCCCCTGAATAACCTGGGGCTGGCCGCCTATATCCTGGCCATGGATACGTTTGGGCCGATTACCGATAACGCCGGGGGGATAGTCGAAATGTCGCAACAGCCGGAGGAGATCCGCAAGAAAACCGACAGGCTCGACTCGGTGGGCAACACCACCAAAGCACTGACTAAAGGATACGCAGTCGGTTCCGCCGCGCTGGCCGCTTTTCTTCTTTTTCAGGCTTACATGGACGAGGTCGCTCAGTACGCCGGCCGACCGATGGACTCCGTCGATCTGGCCAATCCCGTGGTTTTCGTCGGAGGTCTCTTCGGCGCGGCGCTCGTCTTTTTATTTTCATCGATGGCTATCCGCGCAGTCGGAAAGGCGGCTCAGGCGATCATCGAAGAGGTGCGGCGGCAATATTCCAAGCTCAAGCGGATCAACGATATTATTCAGTTTCCTCCTGACTTCAAGCCTGATTACGGTGCCTGCGTGGATATCGTGACCAAATCGGCTCTGCGCAAAATGGTCGCCCCGGGGCTTCTGGTGGTTCTGACTCCGATTGCCGTCGGATTGGTTTTTAAGATCTTCATCACTTCCTCTGATAGGCTGATTTCCGCCGAGGCCGTGGCGGGGCTGCTCATGGTCGGCACAATCGTCGGTATCCTGGTTGCGCTGTTTCTTAACAATGGAGGCGGGGCCTGGGATAATGCCAAAAAGTATATCGAGACCGGCGCCCATGGAGGCAAATATATTGTTCAAGCCGATGGCTCTAAAATGAAAAACCCCATTCATGCCGCCGCCGTGGTCGGCGATACGGTCGGCGATCCTTTTAAGGATACGGCCGGCCCATCGTTGCACGTCTTGATCAAGCTGCTTTCCACTATCACCCTGGTCCTGGCGCCGTTGTTTATTTAGGCTTAATTCGAATCATTCCGGATCGCCTGCTCTATGGATTAAGTATAGAGCGGGCGATTTGCTTTTAGGATGGCAAAATTATCGCTCCATAAAACCGCTTGCGGGTCTTGTAAAGATGGAATATGTATTGCCCGTAAGGGGCGTCATACGGATCCGTATGGATTGCAATACGCCCCTACAACCGACTAACAGGAATCGAAAGTAATGCACGAAATCCTCTCCCTACTCAAATCCCACCGCTCCATACGCAAATACAAACCCGATCCTATCCCCGATGATCTGCTTAATGGCATCCTCGATTCCGCGCGTCAGGCGCCGACGTCGTCGAACCTGCAGTCCTATTCCATAATCGTGGTTAAGGACAATCAGAAGAAGAAGACGCTGGCTCATCTCTGCGGCGATCAGCAATGGATTGAATCATGCCCGGTCTTCCTGGCGATCTGCCCCGATCTTCACAGGCTGCAAAAGATTTGCGAATTCAGGAAATATCAGTCCAACGACCGCTACACCGAGATGTTCATCGTGGCCGTGGTCGACGCCGCCTTGGTGGCGCAGAATATACTCGTAGCATCGGAGGCGTCGGGGCTGGGGGTCTGCATGATCGGCGGTATCCGCAACAACCCCGACCAAGTTTGCGAACTGCTTAAACTTCCCGAAAAGGTCTTCCCGTTGATGGGCATGTGCCTGGGGTATCCCGACCAGGATCCCATGGTCAAGCCCAGATTGCCAAGGCAGGCCGTTGTTCATAATGAGGAGTACGATGATAGCGGTCTGCAAGTACTGTTGAAAAAGTACGATCAGGCTATCAAGGAAGCCGGGCTGTACGACGCTCCCAGGCGCAAGGCGCCCGCTCCGGACGGCCGGGAAATCGCCGACGACGACTATGGCTGGAGCGAGCATACGTCGCGACGCGCGGCCTCAGTCAACCCGAAGACCTTGCGCGCGCATATGAGGCAATTTTTGCTCGATCGAAAATTCCCGCTTGAATAAAAAATCGGGCAGGCCTCCTTAAGCCTGCCCGTGTGCTGTTGCAACTCTTACCGGGTGGGATCCGTTGCTTCGCTACTCGATTATTTCGTACTTATCGAATCTGAACTCCCCGGAAAACCTGACCCTGATGATTCCCAGCAGAGCCTTTGCATAACCCCTCACCGCCATCCCGGCAGGTACCACGAGCCCTCCCTCCAGGGGCTCGAAATCCATGACGATGGCGAACTCTCTCAGGGCGCCTTCAGGGTCAGGCACTTCGAAATCGAACCGCCGCAAAAAATATCTTCTCTTGTCAATCTCGACCGTCCCGACATAGTCTCCTTCGTTGGGAGGGGAAGATTTCGGGACGACCGAAATTTTATATGACTCATCGTCGGAATCGGTCAAGGAAAAATCATAACCGGGATCGTCGAACGACAGCGAGAATTTTCCCCTTTTACTTTTTTTGGCCTCTTTCCCCGAAGATGAATAGACGATTTCACGCGAGAGCTCCTCGTCGCCACGGCTGGTGATAACCGCGATCGTGGTATCGGAGCTTTTGATATTGCCGTCTCGCTCCAGCCGATTCATAGCCGAAAAAATCTGGTAGCGTATCGTGGTGTTCAAGCGCAGCGAATCGTTGACAGCCATGACCGAATCGGCTTTGGCCAGGATATCGTCCAATGATTCAGTCTCAACCTCCTGGGCGCTTAATGTTGAGCTTATAACGATCAGGCAGCAGAAGCTAAATCGCGAAATAGTCCTAACCATCGTTTTTCCCTTTACAATCGTCCCGAAAACTATTCGATATTGTCATCCTGGCGGAGTACTGTCAAGGTAATTCGCTTGACCGCAAATATTATCAATTATACCTTTGGCCTTACCAAAGAGGATCCATAGAGCGAGACGAGGATTGGCAATGGACGATAACCGCTTCAACAAGATAACGCCCGATATCGTCACCATTTTCGCGGAGCTTATCGGCGAAAAAAATGTTCTGACCAAGAAGTTCGATCTGGAGCCTTATTCTCACGACGAGACCGAGGATCTTGTTTTCTATCCGGAGGTCGCGCTCAAGCCGTCGTCTACAAGCGATATCGCCGCCATCATGAAAATCTGCCATGAGCACGATATACCGGTGACCACACGCGGCGGCGGCACGGGGCTTTCCGGCGGGGCATTGCCTGTTTACGGCGGGGTATCGCTCTCGATGGAGAAGCTCAATAAAATCATCGAGATCGATAAAGAGCACCTGATGATGACTGT
>CAZDAH010000011.1:115-3495 GCA_964503405.1 uncultured Ignavibacteria bacterium | reverse complement strand
CCATAGGCGGCAATATCGCCGAATGCGCCGGCGGGCCGCGGGCGTTGAAATACGGAGTGACCAAAGATTACGTTTACGGGCTGACCTGCGTCTTACCCGACGGCCGCGTATTCAAGACAGGCGGGAAATTACTGAAAAATGTCTCCGGCTATAACCTGGTTCAACTGATCGTCGGCTCCGAGGGCACTCTATGCATCGTGACCGAGATAATCCTGAAACTGCTGCCCCTTCCCAAATATAAACGCACCATGCTGGCCCCTTTCGACTCCCTGAATAGCGCGGCTACGGCATTGACCCAGATATTCATGAACAAGATCATACCGTCGGCCGCCGAATTCATAGAGCGGGCGGCCATCAAGGCGGCTGAGGAGAAGCTACAGAAGAGCTTCCCGCACTCCGATTCGGCGGCCTTGCTTTTATTCGAGATCGACGGCGACCGCGAGGACGTGCTCGACGAGCAGGCGGAGCGGATCGGCGAGATCTGCCTGGAGAACGAGGCCATCGACGTTTTCGTGGCCGAAAACCCGGAGAGGCAGGCAGAGATGTGGCAGATGCGCCGCAATATCGGCGAGGCGGTCAAATCGATCGGCATTTATAAAGAAGAGGATACGGTAGTTCCCAGGGCGCAGTTACCCGCCCTGGTGGAGAAGATCGGGGCGATCTCCAGAAAGCACGGCATTCTGACCATCTCCTACGGCCATGCCGGCGACGGCAATATCCATGTGAACATAATTAAAAAGAATATCTCCGACGAGGATTGGGACATGAAACTGCCCCGCGTGATCGAGGAGCTTTTCCGCGAGGTAGTGATCCTCGGCGGCTCCATCTCCGGCGAGCACGGTATCGGCTGGGTGCAGAAGGACTACCTGCCCCTCGCCTTAAGCGACGTAGAATTGGAACTGATGCGGAATATAAAGAAGGTTTTCGATCCCAAGGGGATACTGAATCCGGGGAAGCTGCTGCCGGAGGGGTGAAAATTCAATGAAATTGAATCAACTCTGAATAAAGTCCTTGACAATTTCTTCCGATATATTTATCATAATATGTGACAGGAGAGTTTGGTTTATTAGAACTCAATTTACATAAGTGCTTGTAATACAAATAGTTAAAGCGACGTAAATTGTGACAGATCAAAGGACATTTGAACGGACACATCATTGGCTGACTTTCAAGGCCGACCTCCGTGAATTGGCGGCAAAAACCTGGATACAGATGGGAGAATGCGCCTCGAAATGCGACCATATAGCTGGAATACCGCTTAAGCCGGGGATAAGAGAGGACTTGCAGCTTATTTATTTAGCCAAAGGAATTCAGGCTACCACGGCAATAGAGGGTAATACGCTCACCGAAGAAGAGGTTAGAAAGATCATAGAAGAAAAATCGCAGACCCCGCCTTCTAAGGAATACCTTGAACAAGAGATAAAGAATATATTGAAGGCGTGCAACCAGATTGCCGTGCACGTTAGAGATAATTTACAGATTTTGGTCACACCTGAAAGAATCTGCGAATACAATTCTATGGTGCTGGAAAACCTTCCCATAACTGAAGGCGTTCTGTCGGGCGCTTTCCGTGACCGTGGTGTTGCCGTTGGACGATATCTGGCACCTGTCCCCAAAGAAATTCCAATCTTGATGGATACGCTATGCCGCTGGTTGAACGGAGACGAATTTAAAGCCGGAAGAGGTTACAACCCGATCTCGATGGCTATTCTGAAAGCAATAATCGCTCACATATATATAGCCTGGATTCACCCCTTCGGGGATGGAAATGGGAGAACCGCCAGATTGATCGAATTCAAGATTCTAGCTCAGTCGGGCGTCCCTTTACCAGCAGCGCATCTACTTAGTAATCATTATAACGCTACCAGGACAGAATATTATAATCAACTCGATCGGACGAGCAAGGCTGGGGGCAAAATCACTGATTTTGTTGCTTATGCAGTTCAGGGTTATCTCGATGGCCTTAACGAACAGTTGACGATTATTCGTGAGCATGAAATACAGATAGCTCTTGAAAACTACCTTCACGAAAGGTTCCGGGAGAAAAGAGGGGAAACCTGGCGACGTAGAAGGCACCTTGCCCTCGATCTTTCGATCAGCGATAAGTCTGTGAAAAGATCTCAAGTACCAATGCTTAGCCAGAGATTAAACGAGGCCTATAAGAGAATGACCGACAGAGCCCTGTCGAGAGATCTGAGCGCGCTTCTGCAAATGGAATTGATCGAACGCGTTGAGGATCGATATCAAATTAACAAGAAACCTATTATCGCATTCATGCCGGTACGCCGCGTCTGAGCGACATGGAATCAAAGGGAAATAAAGAAAAGGGGTTTGATCCCGGGGGGATACTCAACCCGGGGAAGCTGCTGCCGGAGGGGTGAAATGATGATTCTGAAAGAAAGATCCGCCCGCCTTTATATTGCCGCGATATTTCTTATCGGCCTTATCGCCGCCTGCGACAAAAACGACAGCGCGCCGACAAATCCCGACGACAACAACAATAACGGCGATACTTATGATGTCGATGCCAACGGCATACCGCGATTCGTGGATACCGATTATATCGAGCTGGCCAAGATCGCGCGTATCTCCAAATTCCGCTCGTCTGCTGGGCACGATTACTCCGACGCGTTCGAATCATGCCGCAGCATGAAACATTATTTCCAGCCGAAAGGCGATATCGACTGGTCGGGGATAAGCATCTTTTCTCCCGTGAGCGGCGCCGTATCCAGAATTTTCGACGAGTGGGCCGGTACCCAGCTGCAAATTAAATCGGCCGACTATCCGGCGTTCTATTTTATCATATTTCATATAAACCTTTCTGATTCATTGGCTGTCGGGGTATCGATATCGGCCGGACAGCTATTGGGCCATCATATCGGATCTCAAACAATGTCGGATATCGCTGTCGGCGTCAATACTCCGCAGGGATGGAAACTCATCTCGTATTTTGACGTCATGACAGACGGGTTATTCGCGGCTTACCAGGCGCGCGGGGTGATAGCCAGAGATAATCTGATAATTTCAAGAGAGGCGAGGAACGCCGATACGCTCACTTGCGACGGTGATTTATTCCTCAACCAGGGGAATCTCGAAAACTGGGTTACGCTGAATTGAAGAAATTTGGGAATCGGTGAAATTCGCATTTGGGGATCGGCTTTGCCTTTCAGCTCGATGAGGGGATACTGGACCCGGGGAAATTGCTGCCGGATTCACCTAACAAAGAATGAGAGACTAATGAGGATTACTGAGATTCAGAGCCCTTGTCGGAATTCTCCGTCAGCCCTCTTATTCCGCCCCTTCTCCCGCCCCACAGCGTAGATGATATACCCGATCAGAGTTACTTTCAAAAGGTGTGGAAATTGGTAAAAAAGTAGCGT
>CAZDAH010000011.1:0-105 GCA_964503405.1 uncultured Ignavibacteria bacterium | reverse complement strand
AAGATTGTGGCTTACGGAAACACTTTACATGTAGTATATAGGATTTGGATTTGGACAGAGTTACTTTCAAAAGGTGTGGAAATTGGTAAAAAAGTAGCGTAGCCT
>CAZDAH010000010.1:44067-44578 GCA_964503405.1 uncultured Ignavibacteria bacterium | reverse complement strand
CTTCTCGCTGTTCATCGAAAGCCGGAAGCACTCGATCATCGTCGATGGCATGGGCAGATCGCTGCAATCCATGCTGCTCGTCGAGGACTGCTTGGAGCACAACGGCTTCCCGATCATCCTCCCCGCATCGAACGCGTGCTTGCGGCCCTGGAAGCCGAACGACCTCTTCTTCTTCAATTCTGGGGCTGGAACCGGCTCGCCCATCACACATGCGCAGAATGCCAAGAAAGACGGCCTCCGGGTCGTCGGGATGACGTACAACGCCAGTCTCCTTAAAGAATTCCCCGACGTCCTCGTGTTAGCACCCTCTGAGAATAAGAACCCGCTATACGCCCCCCTCGGCACGGAATTCGAGCTGACATCCGCGGTGGTGGGCACTTGCCTCGGCTACAGCGTCCGCGACACGGTGCAAGAGTCAATCGACGATTTCCGCGACGCAACAGAGCAGATCGTGAGTCTCTACGACAGTACGCGCAGTTACTTCGAGGAGAACTTGGAGATGCTCATGGAC